>JAYTTM010001076.1:0-3559 GCA_043745055.1 Chitinophagaceae bacterium
TACCGTAAAACAGCCATTCGCCAGATGGCGCATGATTTTGGTTACCCTGAACTGGCTAAAAAGAATGAGAGTTACGAAATTTGTTTTGTACCGGATAACGACTACCGTGGTTTTTTAAAACGCAATGTAGCAGGGCTGGAAGAAAAAGTGGCAGGCGGCCATTTTGTTGATAAAACGGGTAAAATAATCGGCACACACAAAGGGTATCCATTTTATACAATCGGACAAAGAAAAGGCCTTGAAATTGCTTTGGGGAAACCTGCATTTGTTACCCATATTGATCCCGCCACCAATACAGTTATGCTGGGTGAAGAAGAAGATTTAAAGGGCAGCGAAATGACGGTGGGCAGAATGAACTGGATAAAATATGAAGGTATAACCGAGGGGATGGAAATGCTTACTAAAATACGGTACAAAGATAAAGGTGCCCTCAGCAACCTGTATACATACGAAAATGGTATAAAAGTTCGTTTTTACGACAATGTAAAAGGTATTGCTCCTGGACAAAGCGCTGTATTTTATGAAGGAGATGATGTGGTGGGTGGCGGAATAATTCAACGCAGTGAGCAGCTTATTAAGTAAAAACAAGGTCTAAAAAGTAATCATCTATTGATATGATAAAAAAAATTGTATGGGCAGTGGGGTTGTTTTGTTGTGTGTTGGTTTCCTGTAAAAAAGAAACTGAAACATTGCCAATGACTGCTATCAGTGAATATGCACCATTAGTACCGGGCAAATACATCACCTACCAGTTAGATTCATTCCGATATCTGCCATTCTCTAATCAAAGTATTATTATAAGTTTTCAGGTAAAATACCAGGTAGATTCGGAGATAACGGACAATATCGGCAGACCTGCTTTTAGAATTCTTCGGTATATCCGTAAAAAATCAACGGATGCCTGGCAGCATGACAATACTTTTATGGCCATTAATACAGGAACTTCCTTTGAGCTTGTTGAAAATAATTTTCGGTTTATTAAATTAAAGCAACCTTTTAGGGATACCTATACATGGAAGGGCAATAGTTATATCAATACAAATTCCAGTTTTTCGGAAGTACGCTACCTTGATGACTGGGATTATGAATATGACAGTGTAAATGCCCCATTACAATTAGGTACTATTAAATTCGACAGTACATTAAAGGTTAATCAAAGAGATGATATAATCGGGTTTCCCAATGATCCTGGTGTTTTTAGTGAAATAAATTTTGGGGTAGAATATTATGCCAAAGGTATTGGTCTTGTTTATAGGAGATTTTTTCATTCAGAATATCAACCACCTACAACCAGCGGTGGCAGTGGCTATTACACCAATGATTCAAAAGGGGTTACGCTTACATTGATTGACCATAATTAACTGGCAAGTCTTTTGTTCTTTTCTAATTAACAGTTAACCTTTTTTATGAAAAAAAGTTTTTGGCTCTTAATCATAATTATAAGTGGTTTTTCTGTTAAAGGATACAGTCAGTTTTCACGGTACATAATTCAGCTAAAAGATAAAATCGGCTCATCTTTTTCTACCAGCAACCCATCTTTATTTCTTTCTCAAAGGGCAATCAATCGAAGAGTTAGATACAATATACCAGTTACAGAAACGGATCTTCCTGTCAACACAACCTATATCCAATCCATACTCGGCGTTGCAAATGTTACCCTTTTAAATGTAAGTAAATGGTTCAACCAGGTATGCATTTTTACAACAGATCCTGCTGCAATTACCAGGATAAATACATTACCATTTGTACAAGCCGCTACTCCCATAGCAGCCCGTATGGCTAATTTTATTAAGCCGGTAAATAAGTTATTGGACCCCATAAATATTCGTTCAACAATTTCAGCAGCAAGGCCGCAAAGCCCGGCAGATGTTTATGATTACGGATTGGCTTACACTCAGGTTCATCTGCACAATGGCGAGTTTTTACACAACCACGGTTTTAGAGGAGAAGGTATGCAACTGGCAATAATGGATGCTGGTTTTTTGAATTACCTTACCCTGCCAACATTTGACAGTGTAAGAAAAAATAACCAGGTATTGGGTACCTGGGATTTTGTAGCTAATAAAACAAGTGTAAATGAAGAACATCCGCATGGCATGAATTGCTTTAGCACCATTGCGGCTAACATGCCAGGGACTTTTGTTGGCACTGCACCTAAAGCTTCTTTTTATTTATTTCGTACAGAAGATATATCGAGTGAATACCCGGTAGAGGAACAAAATTTTACAGTAGCTGCGGAAAAAGCCGATAGTTTAGGTGTTGATGTACTGTCGGTTTCATTGGGCTACAATATTTTTGACAACAGCCTTTTTAACTATTCTTATGCAGATATGAATGGCCAAAAAACATTAATAGCAAGAGCTGTAGATATGGCTGCACAAAAAGGGATGGCAGTAATTGTAGCAGCAGGCAACGAAGGTAACAATGCCTGGCACTATTTGGTTACACCAGCCGATGCCGATAGTGCATTAACAGTTGGTGCTGTAAATGCCAACAGGCAAATAGCAAGCTTTAGTAGTTATGGCCCTAGCAGCGATGGCCAAATAAAACCTGATGTTGCTGCTGTAGGTGCAGGTGCAATAATTGCCAGCAATACTACCGGACTTCCCATCAGCAGTAACGGCACTTCATTTGCATGCCCTATTATGGCTGGTATAACCACTAATTTGTGGCAGGCTTTTCCTGAAGTAAATAATATGGTTATTATTGATGTGCTTCGTAAATCTTCCGACCATACCAATACTCCCGATAACCGAACAGGCTATGGAATACCTGATGTAAAAAAAGCCTTTGTCCTACTTCAAAAAAAATCATTCACACAGCAAATTGAAATTGACAATAATTGTAAAACTGTTTTAAAATGGCGTGTAAAAACAGCTGCAGGTATGCAATGTGTAGTTGAAAGAAAATTGCCGACAGAAAGTGGCTACAGTGTTATAGACTCACAATCTGCCAATACCAATTTTGCAAAAAATGATTTCATTTACCTCGATGATCTTTCTTCAATTTCCACAGGAACAACCATTCAGTATCGTATAAAAATGACTATTGCTGCAGATACCAGTTATTACCTGGACTCTGCAACAGTACTATATCAAAAATCATGTGCGATAATGCCGGAAAATATTGTGGTAGGCCCCAACCCTGTAACAGGTAGTCTCTCCGTAATAATTAATCGCAACAGCCCGGTTAATGTCTTGCTCATTATGCACAATACGATTGGGCAATTGGTGTACCGCTCAAACAACCTGCCGCTAAACGGCGAACAAACTTTTACTATACCCATGCAACCAATGAGTAAGGGAATCTATTATCTAACTGTGATAATTGATGGGAAAAAAGTGGCCACTAAAAAAATTATCAGGGATTAAATTATTTTTTATAACAGATATGCATAGTCCCTAAACTTAAGAATACTTGCCTGTTTTAATGACTTCAATTTATCAGCCAGTACTGCATATCAGTTATCTTTGCAGCATGACTTCTCGATCTTTTACATACAACAAAGGCAAGGTTATTCAGGCTTTGCGATATCATTTTATAACAAGAAGGGAAATTA
>JAYTTM010001077.1:0-13341 GCA_043745055.1 Chitinophagaceae bacterium
TGTTTTTGCAAAATCTCCCAAGGTAAGCTTGATGTTATTTAGTTGCAATTGCTCAAAGTTTTTTTGTGCAATGGCAGCTATTGCAGCGGAGCCTTCGCAGGTAAAGACCTTACCAGTCTCATTTCCCTTGGCTAAATAACAGGTAGTAATACCCAGTGAAGTGCCCAATTCAATGATGGTTGAAGGTTGATAATATTGAACAATACGAAATAATAATTGAGCAAATTTTTTTGGTTTTAAAGAAGATGCGGCAATATTTTTAATAACTCTTTTATTTGATTTCATAACAGCCGAGCCGGCGCCAAAATCTTCCACTTCTATCAAATCTCCATTTTGTAATAATTGCTCACGCTGTAGTTCTATCGCAGCATAGCAACTGTACTGGTTTTTATCCCTTAAAATATTTTTTATGAAATCAAACACAAAAGGGGAGTGTACACCATGGCCCCTTCCATTGCTGGCAGTGATGTAATAATGTAAGTATTTTTTAACTAGTTGAAATGTTGAAAACAAGGTTATCAGAAATTAGAAATGAAAAATCCGGAACAAAAAAAGTATTATTTACACCTAACTCTTTTTCCATTTTTGAAAACTATAAGCATATGTATGTTTCTCATCTGCCGGAAAATCCTGGGTTGTTTCAAGCTCCCAATTTGTTTCATTTATTACTGGGAAAAAAGTATCTCCTTCTAATTGTACATGTACTCTTGTGATGTAGATAATATCGGTAATGGACAATGCCCACTTATAAATTTCTCCCCCACCAATAACAAATGCTTCTTTACAATTGGTTTCAGCAGCTTTTTTTAGTGCATCCTGTAAATCTCTTGCTACAGTTACGCCTTCCGCTTTCCAGTCTGCTTGCCTGGTAATTACAATGTTGATGCGACCGGGCAAAGGCTTATTAACAGACTCAAAAGTTTTTCGTCCCATAATCACCGGCATGCCCCAGGTGGTATTTTTAAAAAACCTTAAATCATTGGGTAAATGCCAGAGGAGCTGGTTGTTTTTACCAATGGCGTTATTTTCTGATGCTGCTACTATTAGTGAAATAATCATGATACAAAATTGTACTTTCTATCCGTAACTGGCAATTATTTTCCAATAAACTCACAGTCTGGTTATTTTTCAGAATAAACTTTCTATGGTTATTTCCTGTTGTACAAACCCAATGCTGTGTTCATTTTTTACTATCCCATAAGTTGATATCATGGTAAGAAAAAGTGATTTTTTAGTCTTTGTTTTTTCCTGGAAAATCCGCATTTTCTCTCTTAATTCAGTAGCATAAACTTTAGAAATAGTAAAGGGCTTATCATAAAATTTAGCTTCGCAAATATTAATAACGTTGTCTTTTCGGTCAATCAATAAATCTATCTGTGTGCCATCAAGTGCAGCACTACCCTTGTAAATAAAACTAGACTGTTCGGTATATACAGACGCAATACCCAATGCTATTTTTATTTTTTCAATATGCTTCATACAGATGTTTTCAAATGTATATCCACTCCAGCTTTTATACGTAGGTGTGGAGGATAATTGAAGCCAGTTGATATTTTTTTTATTGCGGATAAATTTCAGATAGAATAATGAGTATTCGTCTGTAAGCCGGTACAGAGTTTCTTTTTTCACTTTATCAAAGGGGTAATAGGCAGCTATAAAATCCGATTGCTCCAGTTCATTTAATAGTTTGCTGAAACTACCTCCATCTTTTAATTTTGCAGCAGCCAGTATTTCACTTCTTGATAATCCTTTCTGTTTTGCTGCCAATGCCTGTATAATACTGATATGTTGCCGGGCATTTACAAAAAGGGCATTGTATAAATTTTCAAACTCATTTACCAGTAATCCATTTTTTTCAAAACAAATGCGGTTAATATTTTGTGCAGCACTTTGCCCTTTTTTAATTTCTTTTAAATAATGCGGTATACCACCCAGCGCCATATACAGTTGCAGAATGTGATACCTTGAAAGTGCCACTCCGTTGTACCTGAGGTAGGCCTCTGTTTCTGCTAAAGTAAAAGGTTGCAGGTGTATGCGTTTGGTTACCCTGTTGTGCAGGCCTCCCCGGTTGTTGATAATTTTACTGGCCATCCAGGATGCTGCAGAACCGCAAATAATTACGAGTATATTTTTAGTTGTTGCCCAGCTATTCCAGAACCAATCAAGTGCCGGTAAAAATTTTGATTTGTGTGTATCCAGCCAGGGCAGTTCATCTATAAACACAATAAGTTTTTTAACTTTTGTTAAGCTGTCTAAATAATCCGCTAACTGACTAAAGGCTTCCATCCAGTTTTCCGGAGCTGCTTTTACCGTTCTTTTGCCACTTTGTTTTGCAAGGGCTATGGCAAAGCTTTGCAACTGTTGCTCGTTATCTGCATTCAATATACCGCTAAATTCAAAATGCAGTTTATTTTCAAAAAATGTTTTGATTAGATAAGTCTTTCCCACCCTTCTTCTTCCTGTAACAGCAAGCATATCAGCACCGGTTGATGCTACTGTTTCTGTAAGGCTTTTTTGTTCGCCTTCCCGGCCTATAATTATTCTTTCCATTGTTTTCATTAATTTATTACCAGCGGAATGTATACAAATATACATAGATTCCGCTACTAATAATTTAGTAATACATCTCTAGGTATCAAGATAAAAAGCCAATAAAGAAACAAAAAAGAAGACGAAAATAAGGAACAGTTAAAATACGTTTAATTTTATTTACAGCGGAATCTATATAAAATAGGGTAGATTCCGCTGGTAATATTTTTTATTAAACTGCCACTGGCGCTTTTATACCCGGGTAGTACTGATAATTTTCCAATTCAAAATCTTCAAAATTAAATCCAAAAATATCTTTTACTTCAGCATTTATTTTCATCTTCGGTAATGGAAAAGGTATACGGGTAAGTTGCAAATTTGCTTGTTCAAAATGATTGCTATATAAATGCGTGTCTCCACCTGTCCACACAAAATCTCCCAGGTCCATATCACAAACCTGTGCAATCATCATTGTGAGCAAAGCGTAAGAGGCTATATTAAACGGAACGCCTAAAAACACATCTGCACTCCGCTGGTACAATTGGCAGCTCAATTTTCTTCTTCCCTCAGTAGCAGGCGCTGTGTAAAATTGAAACAGACAATGGCAGGGCATCAGTTTCATTTTAGGCAGGTCTGCAACATTCCAGGCACTTATAATAATGCGGCGGCTATCAGGGTTTGTTTTTAATTGGTGAATCACATCCTTAACCTGGTCAATCTCTACACCATCGGCTCCTTGCCAGCTGCGCCATTGTTTGCCATAAACAGGCCCAAGGTTACCGTTTTCATCTGCCCATTCATCCCATATTTTTACGTTGTGCTCTTTTAAATATCCAATATTGGTATCACCGTTTAAAAACCAAAGGAGTTCGTAAATGATGCTTTTTAAATGGCATTTTTTGGTGGTTACCAGGGGGAAACCTTCGTTTAAATCAAAGCGCATCTGGTAGCCAAAAATACTCTGGGTGCCAGTGCCGGTACGATCGTTTTTATCGGTGCCCTTATCAATAATATGTTGTAATAACTGTAGGTATTGCTGCATGCCTGCAAAGTAAGCTACTATCACTTAAAGGGAAAAAAATCATGCATATTTTTAGTCACAAGCTTCCATCAGCTGGCAATGAGACTGGTTGACTATAAAAAATAATAGAAAATTAAGACACGATAAATAAAACTATCTGTATCTGAAAACTCATTAAAAATCATACTCTCTTTTAAACATATTTACCCGTATTCCGGCGGTAAATAATGTACTGCTGGTAGTGCCGCTTACATTGGCCAATTTATAACTTCTGTGCTGCAGACAAAAATCAAAATAGATATTTTCCCTCACCTCGTAAGATAGCTGTAACATGGCATTTAGGCAGGTAGCTTTTATGCCGCTTCCTACCTCAAAGCCATTTACTCTTTGTCCGGATGCTGAGTTGTTGGGGTCGTTATAAGGCTTGCCATCATTATACAATCTAAATGGGTTACCGCCAAAATTAAACCCTGCACTATCCAGCCCCTGGTAGTAATAAATGGCCCTGGCGTTAATATACCATTTAGCCGCAGGCTGGTATTTTACAATACCAATTAACTCCTGAAAATTGGCTCCCAGCGGGTGAGCCATTGGCTGGTTATAATGAGTATAGTTTGAAACCGAATCATAATGAGAATAAGTGAAAGGCCTTACCCGGTTCGTTTCTACCTGGAGATCCAGGTTGGAAATTCCAAATGCATCAACATATTTTACTCCCAGCTGATAACCATACTTGTTTACATAGTTGGTTGGGTCGTTGCGTAATTTACTCAACACAAATTCATCGAGTAAAAACTGACCATAAAACTGTAATTTGTTGGCAATATTTGCTTTAAAATCAAAGCCAGCCTTGGCTTTATCGGAACTACCTGAAGAACTTTCCAGAAAACGCAGGAATATAATCGGGTTAAGGTATTGAAGTTCAAATTGGTTTTTGCGACCAAATGTAACGGCTTCAAAAATCCCTACATTAACAGACTTTGAAACATTGAAACTCAAGTGGTGTAACACCTGGTATTTTCTATCCAGCAGCAGATCACCCGCATTTTTATTAAATGTCGGCATCAGTTCCATAAAAATATTCTGGTAATTCAGTTTCCAGATACGGGTATTGAGTTTTAAAAATAAATAACTATTACCCCAGTCGCTTAAAAATAAACTGCGGTAACCATTGCCTATAAAGTTTTTATCATGGCCAAATTGTACATCAATATATTTTGTTACGTTAAAAGTAAAATAACCCCTGGCATCAAAATAGTCAACACCGCCAATTTTAAATCCTTTGTAAAAACCAACGCCGGGAACTGCTCTCAAGGAGTTTATTTTATTGCTGAAATAAACAGGCCCACGTTCCTGATTATCGCTGAGTGTAGTGGAAAAGCCAATCTTATTTGCAATCAATCCTCTTATTGTAACGCCACGGGTATTTACAAATAGATTATCCTTATTATCCGATTCTTTGCCATATGTAAGTTGCAACATGGGGTTAACTACTAAAAAAAAATCTTTGGTATTTACTTCAGCAAGGTTTGGCTTTGTTTTGTAAAATGTGTTAAAAATTGCTTTTTTACTTTTAAAACTTTCTTTTGAACCTTGCACCCATTCGCTGTTGTTCATATAAAAGCTATGCAGATTGTACTTATCAATCTTAGTGAGTTGTAGCTTATTCCATACGGCCAAAGCGCTATCATTAATTGAATTGCTTTTCACCAACATATCCATACTATCCAGCATGGCAGCTTCTTTAACCATCGTTTTTCGGTTAAGGTATTTTAAACCGGAAAAGTTTAATACAGGGTTTATTTTTCCTTTTATTTCAAGGCGGTTTAGTAATTGATACGCCTTATCTCCTTGTTGTAAATAGGTAGATTGCGCTTTTGCAAAAAAGGGACAAATAAAAATCAAGAGTTTGGATAAGCTTTTAATAATTTGCATCGGATTCGTTTTTTTCTTTACAAAAATAGATTTTTTTGAACCAGGCATTGTAGTTTCATCCGATAGCTGCCGGATTTAGCTGCAGTGGCAAACAGGGTTTGTTATTTTATCTTATTTATAAAAAGAAAAAAATAACTACGCTTCCACTACTACTGTACTATTTAGCAATAATTATTAGCTACAAGCCTATCTTGCTTTTTGTAAGAATGGTTTTAATATTTTAAACAGCGTCAAGATATGCAAAAAATACTTTTTAAAAATATACAGGTAGTAAACGAAGGAAAAACCATTGTTGCTGATGTTTTAGTATCTGGAAAGCGAATTGAAAAAATTGCCCCGGTAATTCAATCAAATGCGGCTGTAAATGAAGTAAATGGGGAAGGAAAATTTTTATTGCCCGGTGTTATTGATAATCATGTGCATTTTAGAGAGCCCGGATTAATTTATAAGGGCACTATTTACAGCGAATCTAGAGCGGCAGTAGCAGGCGGGATAACTTCTTTTATGGAGATGCCCAACACCATACCGCCCACTTTTACACAGCAACTTTTAGAAGATAAATTTTCCATTGCATCCAAAACTTCATTGGCCAATTATTCTTTTTATATGGGCACCAATAATGATAATGCAGATGAGGCGCTCCGTATAAATGACAAAAGAAATGAAGTGTGCGGTATCAAAATTTTTATGGGCAGTAGTACCGGAAATTTGTTATTGGATAATCCCGTAACGCTGGATAAATTATTCCGTGAAAGTGAAATGCTTATTGCAACCCATTGCGAAGATGAACGGTTGATGAAGCAAAATTATGATCGCCTTAAAGCAGCAAAAAGGGAACTTACAGCTGCCGATCATCCCATCCTAAAAGATGATATTGAATGCTTTGAATCTTCGCTGGTGGCCATTCAGCTGGCAAAAAAACACAACACCCGTTTGCATATTTTACACATAACCACACAAAAAGAATTGCAGTTATTCTCCAATATGCTGCCTTTGAAGGATAAGCGCATTACCGCCGAAGCCTGTGTGCATCATCTTCATTTTACCAGTGATGATTATGCAGTATTGGGCAATAAAATAAAATGCAACCCTGCTATAAAAGCGCCCTTTAACAAAGATGCTTTATGGGATGCTTTGCTAGACGACAGGCTTGATTCTATATCAACCGATCATGCACCACATATGCCGGAAGAAAAAAATGTGCCTTACGAAAAAGCACATGGGGGCGTTCCATTTGTACAGCACTCTTTATCCATGATGCTGCATTATGTAAGTGAAGGAAAAATAAGCATAGAAAAAGTGGTAGAAAAAATGTGCCATGCCAATGCCAGCATTTACCAGGTAAAAGACAGGGGCTTTATCAGGGAAGGCTATTTTGCCGACCTGGTAGTGGTGGATCCCAATAAATCTGTTACAGTAAATAAAGAAAACATCCTCTATAAATGCGGCTGGAGCCCGCTGGAAGGCTTTACTTTTCCCGCTACCATTGAAAAAACTTTTGTAAACGGCACCATGGTATATGGAAATGAAGGGTGGAATGAATCTATTAAGGGCCAAAGACTTTTATTTGACAGGATTTAACATAAATGAACCGAATGGAAATAGACAATACCACACTTACAGATTTAGCTATATTGAATACTAATGATGATTTCTCCCTGTTTAATAAACTCAATTTTTGTCAGACATCCGGTGGCAGGGAAACACTGCTGAAAAATTTAATTACGCCACTGTCTTCTATCGAAGCCATTGCAGGTATTCAGCAAACTCTTCAGTTTATAGACAAGCATATTGCCTACTGGCCTGCACAAATTACCAATGGCTCTGTAATGATGGTTGAAAAATTTTATCATGCCACCATTGATGAAATACCGGCAAACCCCAGCCCGGCAGGTGTTTTAAGTTACAAGCTTTTCAGCAGTGCGGATTTCTCTTTTGTAAAATATTCTACCGAGCATGCATTTGATTTTATAAAAGGCATGAAGCAACTGTTGCATTTTTTTTATAAAGACGATACACCTGCATCACTCAAGAAAATATTGACCCAGGTTGCTGAAGCTATCAATAAACCAGAATTTGCAATCATTGATAAATACCCCAAATCAAAAAATTTAAATAACAAAGACCAGCTGCACCTGGCCAATTATTTACGTTACCGTTATAAGCAAAATATGCTGGCGTTGCTTGTTATGTATTATCAACTGGATGCATGGTACAGCATGTCAAAAGCTGTAAAACATTTCGAACTGGTGTTTCCATCGTTTACACAGGAACAAAAACCCTTGTTACAGGTAAAAGGCCTCTTCCATATTTTATTGCCGCAGCCGGTAGATTATGATGTAGAACTGAAAGCAGGGAAGAATTTTCTTTTTTTAACCGGCGCCAATATGGCGGGTAAAAGCACCTTCATCAGGGCAGTAGGATCGGCAATTTATTTAGCACATATTGGTATGGGTGTGCCTGCAAAAGAAATGAAACTCAGCCTGTTTGATGGCTTGTTAAGCAATATCAATGTGATGGATAACATTGTAAAAGGCGAAAGTTATTTCTACAATGAAGTACAACGCATAAAAGCTACGGTACAAAAAATAAGTAATGGCAAAAACTGGCTTATACTGATTGATGAACTGTTTAAAGGCACCAATGTGCAGGATGCTATGAAATGCAGCACTACCGTAATTGAAGGATTATTAAAAATGCAGCAGTCAGTTTTTATTCTCTCCACCCATTTGTACGAAATAGGAGAACCGTTAAAAAAGTATCCCAATATTGTTTTTAATTATTTTGAAACCGATGTTAAAAACGACCAGCTGGTATTTAATTACCAGCTAAAAGAAGGGATTAGTAACGACAGGTTGGGTTACATCATATTAAAAAATGAAGGTGTAGTAGATATGTTACAACGCCTTTGAGGCAACGCACTTGCATAAATTATGCAACCCCCAATGCCGTAATGACTGTACATTTGCAACCGTGTTATTGCAAAAAGCACGGTATCAGCATTCATGAATAATTTACTGCGGATTTTTAAGTACATACAAATACCCAAGGCCAAAATGGCTTTTTATATAGCCTGTTCTTTATTAGCCACGTTTTTTTCTGCTGCAAGTTTAGGTATGCTCTCTCCCTTTATGCAATTGATCATAAATGGAGATAGTAAATTGCCGATTGACTCTAAAGCAGTTGGGGGACTTATCAAAACAATACAACATCTTAGAGATACCAAAAGTCCCTTGTATGCTTTGGGAACAGTTTGTGTTATCATTGTAATAAGTAATTTGTTAAGTAATACTTTTCGGTACTTATCTTATTATATTTCCACACCAGTCCGCAACCAAATATTGGCCAGCTTCCGCATAAGGTTGTACGATAAAATTTTAAAGCTGCCCATGAGTTTTTTTACAGAGCAAAAAAAGGGTGATTTAATGAACCGTATGATCGGCGATATCGGCGAAATTCAATCTTCTATTGTAATGGCTTTGGAAGGATTAATAAAAGATCCGTTAACCATTCTTTCTTACCTTATTTACATGGTATATTTAAGCCCGATGCTTTCAATGGCATTGTTGGTATTGCTTCCCGTTACGGCGCTTATTATTGGAAGACTCAGTAAAAAATTAAAAAGACAAAGTGGTGCTTATAGTATTGCTTCGGCAGATAATTTAAGCCATGTAGAAGAAACACTGGGTGGCATAAAAGTGATAAAGGCTTTCTCTGCAGAAGACAGGATGATGAAGAAGTTTATTGAAGGCAATAATAAAATTTTTACCATACTAAATGCAATGACGAGAAGACGTGATCTTGCCAGTCCGTTGACAGAAGTAATGGGAGTAGCTGTTTTGTGTTGTATTCTTTTTATAGGAGGTTACCTGGTTTTTCACCAGAGTGGCGATTTGCAGAAGGCAGATCTGTTTCCTTTTATTGCCATCTTTGGGGTGCTGATAAATCCTGCAAAAAACTTATCCAACACCATCAGTAATATTCAGCGTGGCTTAGGTGCCATTGCACGGGTAGAAGAAATTTTAGATGCACCCATTAAAATTGAAAACAAACCCAATGCCATCGAACTAAAAGGATTTAATAGTACCATCGAGTTTAAAAATGTAACCTTTAAATATGAGGATACGGTAATTTTAAATAACATCAATCTTATTATTGAAAAAGGAAAAACGGTTGCGTTGGTGGGCTCATCCGGTGCAGGTAAATCTACCCTGGCAGATTTGGTGCCACGCTTTTATGATGTAAGCGAAGGAGCAATATTAATTGATGGTATTAACATAAAAGATTACAGCATTCAATCGCTGCGAAAGCAAATGAGTTTTGTAACGCAGGAAGCAGTTTTGTTTAATGACAGCATTGCCAATAACATTGCATTAGGAGATAGTAACGCAAGCATTGACGAAATTACAAATGCAGCAACCATTGCCAATGCACACAACTTTATCAGCAACAAAGAAGAAGGATATAATACCAACATAGGCGACAGGGGCAATAAACTCAGCGGCGGCGAAAGACAACGGGTAACCATTGCAAGAGCTGTTCTGCAAAATCCACCGATATTAATTTTAGATGAAGCAACCTCTTCTTTAGATACTGAAAGTGAGCGGCTGGTGCAAGATGCCATCATCAACCTGATGCAGGACAGAACCTCTCTGGTAATTGCCCATCGCCTAAGCACCATTAAAAATGCGGATGAAATCATTGTAATACAAAAAGGAGAAATCATTGAAAGAGGAACGCATGAAACGTTGGTAGCATTAAATGGTTTTTACAACCGGCTGGTAGAAATGCAGGAGATTAATTAATGTTTTTTTCTCAGGCAATCAAGCTTTATCACTACATTCATTTATCAAATTAACAGGCTTTTAATTATTTGATATTCTACAAAAATCAAACAACTTTTGTTCAGTTACTATATTTAAATTTTCAATTAAGTACAAATGCTCGTAAAAACCTTTGGCAGTGCAGTGTATGGAGTAGATGCCATTACTATAACTGTGGAAGTGAATATTAACAACCAGGGAAAATCCGAAGCGGTTATTGTTGGCCTTCCAGATAGTGCTGTAAAAGAAAGTTTACTTAGAGTAGAAAGTGCCATTAAAGACAATGGATTTTTTATGCCCCGTACCAGGTTAATTGTAAATCTTGCCCCGGCAGATATCCGTAAAAGTGGTACTGCATTTGATTTACCCATTGCCATTGCAACCCTTGCAGCAAGTGAACAACTAATTAATCCAGAAAAATTAACGGACTATGTAATAATGGGCGAGTTGAGTTTGGATGGAGAAGTAAGGTCGATAAAAGGGGCATTGCCCATCGCTATACAGGCACGCAAAGAAAATTTTAAAGGATTGATTGTACCCAAGCAAAATGCAAGGGAAGCTGCCATGGTGAACAACTTAAAAGTTTATGGTGTATCACATATAAAAGAAGTACTGGAGTTTTTTAAAGATGAAAACTCTCTACAACCGGTTGTTGTAAATACAAGAGAAGAATTTGCATTTGCACAAAGTGATTTTGAAATAGATTTCTGTGATGTAAAGGGTCAGGAGAATATAAAACGAGCATTGGAAATTGCAGCAGCCGGAGGCCACAATGCTATTTTAATTGGTCCGCCCGGGGCCGGTAAAACCATGCTGGCAAAGCGATTGCCTACTATACTTCCTCCGTTGTCTTTGCAAGAGTCGTTGGAGACAACCAAAATCCACAGCGTTGCAGGCAAATTGCCCGAGAATGCAACGCTCATTTCTAAGCGGCCTTATCGCAGTCCGCACCATACCATTTCAGACGTTGCATTAGTAGGCGGCGGGGTAAATCCGCAGCCCGGCGAAATTTCACTGGCACACAATGGCGTATTATTTTTAGATGAATTACCGGAGTTTAAAAGAACGGTTTTAGAAGTAATGCGGCAGCCGATGGAAGAAAGAAAAGTAACCATTAGCCGGGCAAAATTATCTTTGGAATTTCCGGCAAGTTTTATGTTGATTGCAAGTATGAATCCCTGCCCGTGCGGTTATTTTAATCATCCGGAAAAACAATGTACCTGTCCACCAGGTGGCGTACAAAAATACCTGAATAAAATTTCTGGGCCATTATTAGACAGGATTGATTTGCATGTTGAGGTAACACCGGTTGCTTTTAATGAACTCTCCTCTACCCAGCAATTTGAAAAAAGTGCCTCCATTAGAGAAAGAGTTATAAAGGCAAGAGATATACAGGAGCTGCGATATAAAAACAACGAAGGTGTTTATGCCAATGCACAAATGAGCAGTAAAATGTTGAAAGAAATTTGTGTAATAAATACCGCCAGTCAAAACCTGCTGAAAGTAGCCATGGAAAAATTAAATTTGTCCGCCCGTGCATACGACCGGATTTTAAAAGTTAGCAGAACCATCGCCGATCTTTCCGGTAAGGAAGCAATACAACCCGAACATATTGCAGAAGCCATTCAATACCGCAGCCTTGACAGGGAAGGCTGGGCAGGATAAAAAATAAATAAGTAATCTATGTTTGAAACAATCAACAATTTTTTTGACAAGATATACGTGATAACGCTGAAAAGGGCTACAGAAAGGCATTTACACATACAGCAGGAGCTGGAAGGTTTGCAATATTCATTGTTTTATGGTGCTGATAAAAATGAGCTTGATTTGGAGCAGCTTGCGCTTCAAAACGAATATGATCCTGAACTGGCGATTAAGAAAAATGTCATGCATAAAAGAATGACCGCTGGTGAAGTGGGCTGTTCACTTAGTCATAAAATGATTTATGAAGATGTGATTAAGCATCATTACAACAAGGTATTAATACTGGAAGATGATGTGGTGATTGACAGAAAAAACATTAGGTTATTTGAAACCATCAGCCAGGAATTACCGGATAACTGGCAATTGTGGTATTTGGGTTATACAAAAAATGAAACGCCTCCGGCAAATGCTTTTGCAAAAAAACTTTTTTACCATTTTTGTTACAGCCTTGGCATTAAACGAACATTGAATCATACCGTTATCAATCATTTATACCCTGCGCCCTATTCTGCTCATTTGCAACAAGCAGGTTTTCATGATTGTACCCACGCTTATGCTATTACCAACGATGCAGCAAGCATATTATTGAAACAGCAAACTCCTGTGCAATACACTGCAGATAATTTACTGGCCTTTACCTGTACGAATTATTTATTGCAGGCTTTTATTTCAACACCTGCTTTAATTAACCAGCAATTTCAGGTGAGTGCAAACCCAACAATTTCTTATGTACAGCAATAATTGTTTCATGAAGTAGGCTGTTTAATTTTAGGAATATGACCGTAACGAAATACTGCAAGAATGAGGCTCATCTTGTAGAATTTATACAAGGCTACCAATCCGGTTTGTATGGATACACCGTTTTTCTACTCCGATGCCTTGTAAGACGATAATTTAGCGGCTGGCTCGCAAATTTAAACCTAAGCGTTTTTGATACAGGAGTGGTATCCTTAACTTCTGCTACAATTTTTTTAAAAAAATCTACGAACCTACCGTCATCAAAATATTCATTTGGCTGGTTATTATAAAATAGTGGCTCACGTAAATATTCTTTGTACAATGCTTCATTATTGTCTACTTCAATTACCCGGTTTAACAATGCTTTAGTTGAATTATAATCATGATAATTGATAAAACTTTTGGGATTCATTTCTTCTGCAATTCGGGGATTTCCCCAATAAACAGGAACTGTATTGGCTTCTTTGGCCTCTACCAGTTTTTCAGTAACGTAGCCCGGATAGGTAGCATTTTCAAAAGCAATATTAAATTTATACATTCGAATAAATGCCAGCTTATCAGGCACCCTGCCCCCAACATTGTTGAGCACAG
>JAYTTM010001078.1:0-3552 GCA_043745055.1 Chitinophagaceae bacterium
GGGTAACCGTTTTCGGTTACTGGTAAACGAGGTAGAAGCAGTATCACCCATGCATGATCTTCCAAAGCTACCGGTAGCAAGGGTATTGTGGAAACCATATCCTGATTTAAAAACCGGTTGTGCTGCCTGGATATTGGCAGGTGGTGCACATCATACAGGTTATAGCCAAAATTTAACTGCTGCACACATGGAAAATTTTGCTGACATGGCAGGCATTGAATTTACCCTGATAGGTAAGGATACAAAAATTTACCAATTTAAAAATGATTTAAGATGGAGTGATGTATATTACCAGATTAATAAATAATAAACTCTTAACCACAAAACAGCAACTTGCATATGAACAGCTTATCCACATTAGACATCCTTATTTTTATTATTTATTTTATACTGGTAGCTGGTTATGGTTATTGGGTATATAACAAAAAAAAGAAGGCCTCCATTTCTGCTTCACATGATTATTTTTTAGCCGAAGGTTCACTTACCTGGTGGGCAATAGGCGCATCACTTATCGCATCCAATATTTCTGCAGAGCAATTTATAGGCATGAGTGGCAATGGTTACTTTGTTGGTGTTGCTGTAGCTGCTTACGAATGGATTGCGGCATTAGCGTTAATCATTATTGCTGTTTGGTTTATTCCTATTTACCTGAAAAATAAAATATACACCATGCCGCAGTTTTTAAAAAGGCGGTATAACGAAACGGTGTCGCTTATTATGGCAATCTTTTGGTTGCTTTTATATGTGTTTGTAAATCTTACATCCATTTTGTATTTGGGAGCAGTTGCAATCAGCGGATTGATAGGGCCGGAATATTTGCATACTATAATGGTTGCACTGGCAATATTTTCGCTCATCATTACTTTAGGTGGCATGAAGGTAATAGGCTACACAGATGTAATACAGGTAGCTGTTTTAATTGTAGGCGGCTTTGCTACCATTTATTTTGCCTTAACTATTGTAAGTGAAAAATTTGGTTTGGGAAAAGATGCAATTGCGGGCTTTAATGAATTAATGAAACAGGCTCCGGATCATTTTCACATGATATTAGAAAAGCCAACTGCTGCATCACCTCAGGAAGATATAAATAAATATTTGATACTGCCTGGTATTGCCATGTATTTTGCTGGGCAGTGGATTGTGAATTTAAATTACTGGGGCTGTAACCAATACATTACACAAAGAGCGTTGGGAGCAGATTTGCAAACTGCCCGTAAAGGAATTTTGTTTGCGGCACTTTTAAAACTAATGATGCCTATTATTGTAATGTTGCCCGGTATAGCTGCTTATGTATTGCATAAAAACGGTCACCTGCCTGGTTTATCAGGAATGGATGGGGCTTATTCTGCTATACTTGGGTTTCTCCCATCTGGTTTAAAAGGCCTTGCCATTGCAGCTTTAACTGCAGCAATTGTTGCATCACTGGCAGGTAAATTAAATAGCATCGGTACCATTTTTACCCTGGATATTTACTTGAAATATTTTAGGAAAAAAACGGATGAAACTAGTGGTGAATTTGCCGAGAAAAATATGGTTTGGATTGGAAGAATGGTAGCGTTGGTTGCAATAGCGGTGGCTGTAATATTTGAGTGGAAAGATTTTTTGGGCATTGGCGGCGAAGGTGGTTTTACATTTATTCAAAAATATACAGGCTTTATTAGTCCGGGTGTATTTGCCATGTTTATTTTGGGTATGTTTTGGAAACGCACTACAGGCACTGCTGCTGTGGTGGGTTTAATTACAGGGTTTACAATGGCAATTTTCTTCAACAGCTTTGCAATATCCATTTTTGGACACGAAAATTTTATGTACACTGCGTTTATAAACAGCAAAGGCGTTTACGAAATTCCTTTCCTTATTAACATGGGCTGGGCCTTCTTTATTACAATGGCCGTTATGATAGGAATTAGTCTTGCCGGACCTAAGGTAAATCCCAATGCTTTTGAACTGGATAAAGAAATGTTTAAATTAAAGCCAGCAGTAATTGCAATGATTGTAGCCATCCTGCTAATTTTAGTTGCATTGTATGCTAAGTTTTGGTAAGGTAACCCTGTTAGTAAGTTCAAAAGAATTGTATGGTTTATCGTTTTAAATATTTGATTGAGATGTTGAAAATACCTGGATTTTTTTAATCCTTTCGAACCGATGATTTTTTTAATAATTCATATTGACTAAACAAAATCCATGAGTCTTTATACAAAGCAAAAGCGGTTTTTATTTGCTGTAGATTGTATCATCTTTGGTTATGATGGGCAGGAGCTAAAGCTATTGGTAATACAAAGAGGTATTGAGCCTTTAAAAGGAAAGTGGAGTCTTGTAGGAGGTTTTGTAAAGCAAGATGAAAGTGCAGAAGGTGCTGCCTCCCGTTTATTGAAAGACATGACAGGACTGGATGGTTTGTATATGGAGCAATTGCATGCTTTTACAGAGGTGGATAGAGATACGGAAGAAAGAACCATTTCCATTGCTTATTTCGCCCTGATTGATATTCAAAAATACAAGCAGCAAATAAATGAAAATTATCATGCTGCCTGGTTTCCAATAAATGAATATCCTGAGTTGATTTTTGATCACTCAAAATTTGTAGAACTGGCCAAAGAAAAACTGCGGTACAAAGCTGCACTGCATCCATTGTTATTTGAATTACTTCCGCCAAAATTTACCATGCCGCAACTGCAAAATCTTTACCAGTGTGTGTATAATATTGAATTTGATAAAGGTAATTTCAATCGTAAAATATTATCTACCAACCTGCTGGTAAAGCTAAAGGATAAGGATAAGATTAACTCAAAAAAAGGAGCATTTTATTACAAAGTAAATTCTAAAAGATACAATGCAGATTTTAATTCTTTTTTGAATTTTGTACCCACACAATACCTCCGGAAAAAAGTTTAAAAATAAAATAAAAACTTACATAATGAAAAAAGGAATAAAGAAAAGTACCTCACTGTTAGTGATATTTTCAATTGTTGTAAATAGTGTATTTGCCCAGCAAAATATAATATCACTAAATACCGATGAGGCAAAGTATGTTATCAACAAAAATATTTATGGTCATTTTGCAGAGCATCTGGGGCATTGTATTTATGATGGTTTTTATGTGGGTGATACTTCTAAAATACCCAACACAAATGGTGTACGCAATGATATCATTGATGCTTTAAAAAAATTAAAAATTCCCAATCTTCGCTGGCCGGGTGGTTGCTTTGCAGATACCTATCATTGGAAAGATGGTATTGGGCCTAAAGATAAAAGACCATCCATGGTAAATAAATGGTGGGGCGGTGTTACGGAAGACAACAGTTTTGGCACGCACGATTTTTTAAACATGTGCGAATTATTAGGTGCAGAACCTTACCTCTCCGGTAACGTGGGAAGTGGCACCGTACAGGAATTGGCTGATTGGGTGCAGTATAGCAACTTTAATGGTAAAAGCCCGATGAGCGACCTGCGAAAACAAAATGGCAGGGCCGAACCATGGAAAGTAAAACTCTGGGGCATTGGTAACGAAGCCTGGGGTTGTGGTGGCAATATGAAACCGGAATATTATGC
>JAYTTM010001079.1:0-3550 GCA_043745055.1 Chitinophagaceae bacterium
GGATAAATCATAAATATAATTTGAATGATTTATCACAAGGTCTTGTCCGCTCATTTTTACAGGAAATTAAAAGCAAACTCTTTGATGAATTTGATAAACTTACGTTTGAAGCTGTTTGCAGGCAAATGAATTTGGTGGAAGGCCCTGTTGAATATGTGAAGCCAAAGAATTTTGCACTGATGTTTTTTAATACTAATCCTGAAAAGATTTTCATAAAATCTCAAATCGAAATTGTTAGTTTTCAGTCAAACATTGCAGATAAAAATTTTACTGAAACAAATTTGGAAGGTCCTGTTCATCATCAGCTAAGGGATGCCCTGCGTTATATAAAATCACAGGTTATTAAAGAAAAGGTAGAGAAGGTTTCCTACCAGGCAGAAGCAATCCGCTATTACAATTTTCCTTACGAAGCCTTAGAAGAAGCACTTGCAAATGCAGTTTATCACCGTAGCTATGAAATTACAGAACCGGTTGAAATTCGTATCCATCCAAATAGGATTCATATTATTAGTTATCCTGGACCGGATGCTTCTATAAAAATGGAGACCTTACAGAATGGTAAAGTTGTAATCAGACGGTATTTAAATCGTCAAATTGGAAACATTCTTAAAGAACTGAAACTTACCGAAGGAAAATGTACAGGGATTCCAACAATTCTTAAAGCCATGAAAAGTAATGGCTCACCAAAGCCTTTGTTTGAAACAGATGAATTGAGGCAATCATTATCAGTAACTTTTCTTGTACATCCTGCATTTGAAAAAATCAATTTAGATAATTTAAACCTCACGCCAACTGCACAAAGAATTTTGGAAATATGTGTGGGTGAACAATTATCTGCTTCTGAAATAGCAAAACGATTACGGGTACAAATAAATTCAGGAAGCTTTAGAAAAGCTATCTCACAATTATTGAATGAAGGATTAATAACCTATACCTTGCCCGGCACACCCAAAAGCCGTTTACAGCAATATACCCTCACAAATAAAGGCGAACAATACTTTGGCAAAGAGGATGATGATATGCCTTTTTAACAACCCAACAGGCAAGAGTCAGATTGCTTTCAGCAATCTTAAACTATTGATTTCATTGTATTTAACATCAGCCTTCCCTAAATAACAGGATAGAGTGAAGGATAGAGTTAAACTTGTTAATACATTTTATTCTGTGTTTAAAACGGGTAAGAGTGCAGGCAAGAGTTAATTACTATAAGTCATTGATTTTGTTGCTTTTTACGAGTTTACTAACAGGTTTCAGCATTAAAAGCAGGCAAGAGTCAAAAAGTGGGCAAGTAACGGAATCAGCACGGAATCAACGCCGAATCAGCAAGATATTAGCAGGATATAATACCGTATCAACGCCGTATTAAGTCCAATGTTTTGATACCAGCTTAAGTTTTTCATAGCGGCATAGTTGCGTCGCAATCCTTTCATCGTTCTGTTATCTATTAAGCCAATCCATCTCCGAAAATAAATACCATTTTTAACCAACAAACACCACCAGCCAACACCGCAACAAAGAATTGCACAATCGATTTCAAAAAATAAAATACACATGCAAGTTAGCTTCGGGAAAACGGGGCATCCCAAAGACTACGGCATAAACACAAAACCTTCCCACAAAGCCATCATTTATTCCACTTCCTTTTGGAGTGCAAATACACCCGTTTCCCTCCGCTGACAGTAGCATGTTATTTTATTTTTCATTTTTAAATGTATTGTTATGTCAGTTCTTATTCAGCGTTGGCTTGTTGGTAGTATTTGGGTTTCCTGTTGGTTTGTTTCTCCTGGGGTGTTCGTTTTTTCTTCTCAGTTGGGGTCATTCTTTTTCTTCATCTTGTGCATCTCCTTGGTAGGGGGCTTTAATAGTCAACACTTTTATTTAATTTCATTCTGAAATGGAAGGCTTAAATAAAATATCATTTGAAGGAAAATTAATGTTACGCTTTACAGATAATATAATTAATCTTTGGTTTGAAGGCTTGCCAAAAGATGTTCACTTTTCTCTTTCCATAAATAAAAACAGTTCCGATATAAATTTTCATGTCACAAGAGAAGTGAATAACCCACGAAATAAACCAAAAAATGATGTATTTGTAATTGCAAGAAACATTTGCGATGATTTAATGAATGATTTGGCAAAACATCTTTTGCATCAAACTTTAACCGAACTTGATATTACTGAAATTCTGGAAACAGGTAATGCCAGGTTTATTCCACATAGCAATTTTGAAAAGAGCGATTTTTATTTTTCTGTTGAAAAAGAACTGAATCAATTAGCTTCAAATATTTTAAAACCCAAAGGAAGGAAAGCATTAAAAATAAAAAATAATGCCGCTGTAGAGTTGGAAAATTTTAACACTGATGCAACAGCATTTATGGAATTATGCAATGAATCGGTTGGGCTTGATGAAATGCAGGCAAGTGGTATTATCATTACAGCAGAAAAAGTTTATTCAGTAATAAACTTTAACGGGAAATGGTACATACCAAAGAGCAGCCTAACGATTAATGATTTCTTAATTAGTTTTCTTGGGAAAAGACTTGCTGAAAAAATATTTTACTGTACTCAAAAAGCAATTGTAATTGTTAAAAATGCAAGCTCATTTGATGAAATAAGGCATTTGAATAAACCATTCAGAATAAGCAAAAAGAAAATGACTTAACAGATTGCTTACAGGCCACCTTCTTCATTTCACTTCGTTTCGTTCCGTAACTACACTACACTTCGTTCATTCAGTCGGTAGCCTTTCAGCAACAATCATTACGCTGCGATTGGCACACCAGCAGCAGCCCTAAGCCATCCCACAAGCCCAACAAGGGCAGCAGCAAGTCTGCACACTAAAATACAACTGCACGTTCCTAATTTGAACTATACGCTTCGGGAAATCAACAAAAACAAATATTACACAA
The DNA here is from genome assembly GCA_043745055.1 of Chitinophagaceae bacterium. Lineage (GTDB taxonomy): Bacteria > Bacteroidota > Bacteroidia > Chitinophagales > Chitinophagaceae > Ferruginibacter. The sequence goes on from JAYTTM010001079.1 coordinate 2,910, forward strand.
AGTTACGGCCAGCCAAAAAAAAACAAAATAAACCGAACCAAACAAGTTGGCTAAACGGTAACTCACCAACTCTCTTTTTTTTATTTTTTACTAACAGTTTGGTAAATGAAAGTCTATCTGTAAAAAATAAAAATAAGGCTTCGGCAAAGATTTTGAACAGTGGTACTATGGTTTTTTTTTGGTTTTTGTTTGGACTTAGGCCGTGGTGATGCTGCATATTTATTTTATCACTTTTAAAATTTTATGTTATGTATCATTTATTCTGTTACACTGCTTCTTGTCAGGTTTGGGTTTGTGCTGCCAATGGTTGGCATATTTATGTTAGTCATGGCGTTGTTATTGGTCGTCATCGTTATCCGCCTCCAGGTTCTAAGCGTTGGTATGCAATGTTTCCTTAGTTTTAGCCCTTCGGGGCTTTTTTTGTTTTGATTGAACAGAAGTTGCCGGGAACGCTTTATCCATCCATGACATTTGCAGCAATTGTCGTTCCTCCAATAGCTGCAAATGAAAACCCCACCGCAGCGATACGCAAAAAAATAACGCCTCGTTCCTCACCAATTATTTTATTTGCGTATCGCTGCAACCAACGCTTCTTAATATTGTCTGCAAGCAGTTTCTATTGCGGGCTATGCCACTTCGTT
>JAYTTM010001080.1:0-3547 GCA_043745055.1 Chitinophagaceae bacterium
GAAGCAGACATTGTAATTAGTGGCGGACGTGGATTAAAAGGGCCAGAAAACTGGGCGCTGGTAACAGATCTGGCAAAATTGTTAGGCGCTGCAACTGCCTGCAGCAGGCCAGTTGCGGATATCAACTGGCGTCCACACCACGAGCATGTGGGACAAACTGGTATTGCCATTGCACCAAATTTATATTTTGCCATTGGCATTTCGGGTGCCATACAGCATTTGGCCGGCGTTAACAGAAGCAAGACCATTGTAGTAATTAACAAAGATCCTGAAGCACCCTTTTTTAAAGCAGCGGATTATGGAATTGTAGGCGATGCTTTTGAAGTAATGCCAAAGATTATAGAAGCGGTAAGAAAGTTGAAAGCTCAATAAAATAATTTTGTAACCAGCAGGATTTCTTTGGGCAACATTCTTGCGTCGCACTCTTGTACGGCATAACATTATTGAAATTTTATTAACTAATTTATTAAACAGCCTGTCCTGCTTACTTTATAAAATATTTTGAAAATTAAATCACGGTTAAAATAAACACCAAAAACAACCATTTCAAAACCAAAACAATACTTTCCGTATGAAAAATGTATTATTTTCGTAAAATATTTATGAAGAAAATAGAATTGGAAATAGTAGCACTCTCTCACAGCATTACCCAAACGCATTCCTATGCCGTAGTACTGGGGGAAGTAAACGGTTTACGCAGGTTACCTATTGTTATTGGAGGTTTTGAAGCACAGGCTATTGCTGTAGCGCTTGAACGAATGAGCCCAAGCCGTCCACTCACACACGACCTTATGAAGAATTTTATGCTGGCATTCAATGTAGATCTGCATGAAGTAATAATTAACGATTTGCAGGAAGGCATTTTTTACAGCAAATTGGTATGCAGCAGCGAAAATGATACGGTAGAAATTGACTCCCGTACTTCTGATGCCCTGGCACTGGCAGTTCGCTTTGGCTGCCCCATTTTTACTTACGACAATATTTTAGACAGCGCCGGCATATTGATGGAAAATGACGAAAAAAAGAAAAAAGCCAATGCACCTATTACAACTGAAACCGGCAGCAAAGAAGATTTAAAAGCATTGTCACTTCAGGAATTGGATATCCTTCTAAGAGAAGTACTGGAGCATGAAGATTATATAAAAGCCATTGCAATACGGGATGAAATCAATAACAGAAAAAAGTAGTTATTACTATTTAATATCTACTTTTATATTCAATAAATTAAACACTGAAAATAAATTTTAGGCATACTTGTTGATTACTGAGTAATTATTCTATTTGAATATTTACATCATTATATTAAAATCCATCAATACAATATCACACCTATGGCCAGTAAAAAGCCAATAAAGTTATCTGTAAAAGACAGAGACAAAATCTATAAATTATTTAAAGAAAATAATTTTACCAAGCAGGAAGTTGCAAACAATTTCAATTGCACCCTCAGCGTAATTAAAAATATAATAGCCAATTACGACTCCCCCCTTTTTTTTCAAAGAATACAAGCAAGCAAATCGGGCAAAAAAGATCCTATCTGTTTTGCAAACGAAACCTGGATGCAGGTGAGTTATCCTTCTAAAATAAAATACGAGGTTTCTAACCTTGGCAGGGTAAGATCTTATTTTATCAGTAAGGAAAATCCTGCAATTATTAAGGGGGTTTTACAACAAGGCTATTTATTTTTAGACTACTTTAATACGGCGGAAAAAAGAAGGCTTAAAGTACCTTTTCATGTATTAGTTGCCGACCATTTTAATAAAAAAAGTTCTCCTTTGCATAAACACATCATTCACCTTGATTTTAAAAAAGGGAATAATGTAGCCAATAATTTAAAATGGGTAACCGAAGCAGAAATGTATGAGCACAATAACAGAAATACGGTTGTAATTGCTGCAAGAGAAAAAGCAAATGCAGGAAGAACCAAAGGTGTTAAACTTACATTGGTGCAGGTAGAAAGAATTAGAAAATTACTAAACGACCCGTTAAAAATTACAAGCAAAACAAGAATTGCGGCCATGTACGGCGTTGCTCCAATGACGATTTACCGCATTCAGTCTGGAGAAATATGGGGAACAAAAGGTAATCATGTAACTTATGAGAGAAAGCTAAAGGCTAAACTAGATGAAGGCACCATAAAAAAAATTAGAGATGAATTACAACAAAAAGGTGCTGTACAGGCTACTATTGCAAAAGAATACGGCTTAACACCCACTATCATCAGCCGCTTAAAAAGAGGAAAAACATACATTACTAAATAAACAAACAGCACATTGGTTGTATTTCCCAATTGTAAAATAAACATTGGTTTGCGTATTGGCTCCAAAAGAGCAGATGGCTTTCATAATCTTTCCACCATCTTTATTCCTATACCTTTAACAGATGCGCTGGAAATATTACCTGCCAATTCAGCAACGGGCAAACAGGTTATTTACAGCCAATCCGGCAATGTTATTGATAGCACGGAAGCTGATAACCTTTGTATAAAAGCGTACTATCTTTTACAAAAAGATTACCCATCATTACCTGCTGTGCGCCTGCATTTGCACAAAACTATTCCGATGGGTGCAGGCCTTGGCGGGGGATCTGCAGATGCTTCCTTTACCTTACAACTATTAAATAATCAGTTTCAGCTAAACCTTTCTACCAAACAATTGATTAATTATTCCCTGCAACTGGGTAGCGACTGTCCTTTTTTCATTATCAATAAGCCTTGTTTTGCAACGGGCAGGGGAGAAATATTGGAAGAGCTGACTGTAGACTTCTCTGCCTATAAAATCATGCTTATTAATCCAGGCATACACATCAATACCGGCTGGGCTTTTAAGCAACTTCAATTATCCGGAGCCAATTCTTCTTCAGATAATCTAACTGCAATAATTACTGAGCCCATAGAAACATGGAAAAATTATTTAACCAATGATTTTGAATTGCCTGTATTTGAACTTCACCCTGAAATTAAAAAAATAAAAGAAATTTTGTACAACAATGGAGCAAAGTATGCGGCTATGAGTGGCAGCGGAAGTACAGTGTATGGCATTTTTGAAAAGGATTCGATACCAATAATAAAATTCCCGGAAAGCTATTTTGTCAAAACACTACAGCTATCATAATTGTTAGCATTTACTTAAATATTGCCGCCAGATGTATAACAGTGGTGCCATTTAAAAGCTTTGTAATAAATTGCAACACTTAAAAATAAATTAATGACAAAAATTTCCATTATCCTTAGCGCCGGTTTATTATTAAGCGCCGTTTGCTTTGCACAAAACTCAACAATAGAAGTACCCAAAAACTGGCACCAACTCGACAAAGACAGTACCGGCTATTATGGCATCAGCCTTAACAAAGCCTATAATTTTATTAAAAGCAAAAAACTTAAAAGCAGGCAGGTGGTGGTAGCAGTTATTGATAGCGGTATTGATACCCTGCATGAAGATTTAAAACCCATACTTTGGACCAATAAAAAAGAAATTCCGGGCAATGGTATTGATGATGACAAAAATGGTTACATAGATGATGTACATGGCTGGAACTTTTTAGGGGG
>JAYTTM010001081.1:0-3542 GCA_043745055.1 Chitinophagaceae bacterium
GGTGGGTATAAAACTTTTCCAGCCTTGCATGGCATCTCTTGGGCATTCTATTAATTTTACTTTATTATTTTTATCCATACTTCTTATTCAGTTTATGCCGTTGATTCACCCCTGATTATTTATTTGTAAATCATTTATCCATAGTAGTAATACAGGTAATTACGATTTAGTTTATTAACCCATTTCTTTTATACGGTACTTTTTTTACAGGGTTAATGCATTTAGTGATTTTTATTCTTGCAAAATTGGTAAGCTCCAATGCAAATTTGATAGAATCATTCCAAAATAAAATTATTTATTTCCCATAATAAACCAAAGCTTGTTTACGGATTTTTACTTATTGAGAAGATAAAACTATTACTTTTTGTATTATTTGCTTTTAAATATTGTGAACAAGGCAATGATCATTAAAAAATCATTTCAATTTAAAACACAACCTGAAGATCAATTATGACCCCCGTATATTCGGTATTAGTTTTGTTTTATCAAAAAGGGAAAGCCGAAAACCTTATTCAAAGTAGGCACAAAATAAAACTACAAATTATGAAAAAGATTATCACCCTAATTGCCCTTGCAGCCGTTGCAGTACAAATTGTACAAGCACAAAAAAGCACATTCGGTTTTACTGCTGGTGCCACACTTTCTAAATTGATAGCTAAATTTGAAGGCGCTTCCATTTCCTCCCAATCAAAGATTGGATTTACTGCTGGTATTACCGGGGATATCCAGATGGGCAAGAACTTTAGCTTTATGCCTGCATTAAATTTTGTACAAAAAGGAGCAAAATCAAAACAGGATTCTTATGAAAGTACTACCAATTTAAATTACATCGAAATTCCTTTAAATTTCGTTTATCGTACCCCAGGTCAATCGGGACACCTGTTTATCGGGGCAGGTCCCTCTTTTGCCTATGGTATTTCGGGCAAAATGAAAGATAATGATCCTACGGAGCCGATGGACGCAAAAGTAAAATTTGGTACCACTATTGAAGATGATTTTAAACCATTAGAAATTGGGGCAAATATATTATTAGGTTACTTATTTAAAAATGGCTTTAATATAGCTGCCAATTACAACATGGGATTAAATAACATTTCACCGCAGGAAGGTGTTAAAGTTCATAATAATTATTTTGGTTTACGGCTGGGTATAATTTTAGCAGGTAAAAAATAAAGATTTACCTTGTATTTGAACAAAAAAAAGGGCTGCATATAAAATAATATGCTGCCCTTTTAGTAAGAATTAATTATTTATTCAGCAACGCTAATCTTCTTTTCAAGTGCTGCAACTTTGGCTGCATCTTTTTTTACTTCATACACATTTTTTAAAATTACCAGTGATTGTTTGTAGTTTACTTTCTCTGATCCTTTGGGCTTAGGAAGGGCTTCAAATATTGTAACTACAGCCTCGGCATAAGGGATAGATTCGTTCATTACTTTGGTTGATTCTGCTTCCAACGCCTTTTTCTTTTTTATATCATCGGGTTTAGGGCCTTTAATTTTCCGGGCTTCATCAGCAATATCAATGGAGTTGTTGTACAAATAATTAGTCATTAAAAAATTTGCCTCTACTGTTTGTTTATTGGCCAGGGCTTTTTTCGCTGCTTCCTGTAGTTTGGCTTTGTATTCGCTGGTGTTGGCAGTCTTCATTTCATCAGAATAAATGTAATGGTACATTTCCACAGCATAATTGTAAGGCAAAGAATAACTGTCCGGATGCTTGGTTAATAACGCTTCGTATTTTCCAAATAATGCAGGCTTAACAACTCCATCTATTGCCTGTTCCGTTTCTATCGCTATCCAGTATTCTTCATTTTTTGGGTAAAACTTTCTCCCTTTAGATAATATGTCGAAAAAAGCAGCATCGTCTTTTTTTGTTCTATAATAATCTGTCAACACCTGGTAAGTATCAATATACTGGTCTCCTGCAACGTTAGCATCGGCCAGTTTTTTATAATAAACTGCTGCATCATCCGGCTTTTTTAGTTCGCCGGCAGTAATAGCAGTATATAAAATAAGAATTGTATCTAATGCCTCAAACTTAAAGCCGTTGTTGCCTGTAATATTATTAGCAAATAGGTAATCATGAACTTCAAGTCCCTTTTTAAAATCAGCATTTGCTGCAGCTATATTTTTAATGGCGTAGGCTTTTATACCCAAGTCCGAAGCATAGCCAACATAAATATCAAATAATGGTCCATTAGACATCTCGGTGAGCAACTCGGCTTTAGGATCTAATTCTCTGTATTTTTTTAAAAAATCGAAAGCCTGTGCTTTAAGTGCAGCACTTTCATCATGCTGCTTGGCCGTATCTTTTGATGCCTGGTTGTAAATAGTGCCCTTATAAAACCACCCTTCGGCTTTTTTGGTATTTTTTTCAACCGACATGTATTTGTCAACCAATTCTTTGGCTTTTTGAACCGGCCCTATTATGGCATATTTTTTAATCTCATCCAAATCCTGCGCTATCACAAAATTTACTGTAAAAACAAGCAATGCTACAAAAGAAAGTTTCTTCATCGTATTAAATTTTTAGTTGCTAAAGGTATTGGTTTGTTTGTAAATTGAAAACAAAAACAACTATAAATTTCACAAACCGTGCCAACCACAAATAGCAGCCGATGTAAATTTACCTCTATCCTCTAAATTGACAACTATAGTACTAAAGGCAACAGCTTTTTCCAATACTTTAACAAAGTAAAGCAGGTGGCTTGCAAAAATCGGGATACACACTAAAATCTCTCCATTTACATTTATTACTTTTGCAAACAATGATTTCTCAAAATACCATACAACAAATACAAAGCAGGATAGATATTATAGATATTGTGGGCTCGTTTGTAAAACTTAAAAAGAGAGGTACCAATTATTTAGGTATCTGTCCTTTTCACAATGAGCGAACTCCTTCGTTTACCGTATCGCCTGCAAAAGAAATTTACAAATGCTTTGGATGTGGCAAAAGTGGTAACAGCATTGGCTTTTTAATGGAACAGGAGAAATACAGTTATGTTGAAGCATTGCGCTGGCTGGCCAATAAATACAATGTAGAAATTGAAGAAACAGAAATGTCGCCGGAGCATAAGTTGCTACAAAGCAATGCAGACAGCCTGTTTATTATCAACAATTTTGCCCAGCAATTTTTTAGTGATTATTTATTTAATACAGATGAAGGCCGAGATATTGGTTTAAGTTATTTAAAAGAAAGAGGCTTTAGGGAGGATATCATAAAAAAATTCCAGATTGGCTTTAACCCGGGAGACAAGGACCGATTTGCAACCGCTGCACTAAACGCCCAATACAATATTGAATTATTACAAAAAAGCGGCCTCGTTGCTATAAGAGACAATAAGCCTGCTGATAACTATCGCAGCAGGATTATTTTCCCCATTCACAACCAAAGTGGGAAAATACTAGGCTTTGGCGCCAGAATTTTAAAAACCAACGACAAGGCTCCCAAATATATTAATACTCCCGAGAATGAGATTTATGTAAAAAGTAAAATTTTATACGGCAGCTACTTTGCAAGGCAGGCAATTGATAAAG
>JAYTTM010001082.1:0-3536 GCA_043745055.1 Chitinophagaceae bacterium
TCCAGTATTATGGAAAAGCATTTAATGAAACTGATATTAATATCGCAGTAAGTAAAACAACCGCCGGAGGTGTTGTAACTTCTGTATCTGCCACTGCTGCTATTGTAACGCCATCTACCCACAACATGTATTACTCCATGCGGTTGTATTTTGATAATGGTGGTGGCCCTTGTTACATTTTATCAATGGGGGCTTTGGGAATTGCCGGAACCATTACCAATACAGACCTGGAAACTGGCCTAACTATCATTGAAGCTTATGACGAACCAACCTTGATCATTTTCCCCGAAGGACATGCCATTAGTGAAATTAATTACTATACTTTGATAGGAAAAGCGATAGATCAATGTGCCAAATTACAGGATCGTTTTACACTAGTGGACGTTTACCCAATGGCGGTTTTTACAACCACTACGGCAGCTATAACACAATACCGAAGCAGCTTTGGCAAAACCACCAATCTTAGTTATGGGGCTGCATATTACCCTTATTTAAAAACCACAGTTGGCTACCAATATCTCGATACTGATGTAGATGTAACAATTACTACCGATGGTGTAGCAGCAGGCTCTGTTAAATTAAATACTCTTTTGGCTGCGGATAAAGCCACTTATTTTACCGCAGTTGGGGCTATTCAAAAGTTAATTATTTCATTGCCACCATCCGCTGCAGTTGCCGGTATTTATGCTGCTGTTGATGGCTCAAGAGGTGTTTGGAAAGCTCCTGCTAATGTATCACTTACTTCTGTTTTCGATATTGCCGATATTGTTACCGACCAGGAACAAGAGACCATGAACATTGATGCAGATTCCGGAAAATCCGTTAATGCAATCAGAGCATTCTCCGGCAAAGGAATTTTAATATGGGGTGCAAGAACTTTGGATGGAAACAGCAACGAATGGAGATACATTTCGGTTCGCCGTTTCTTTATTATGGTAGAAGAATCGGTAAAAAAAGCAACCGGCCAGTTTGTATTTGAACCAAATGATGCCAACACCTGGGTAAGGTTAAGGGCGATGATTGAAAATTACCTGACACTTTTATGGAGACAAGGTGCACTAGCCGGAGCCAAACCAGAACATGCATTTTTTGTAAAAGTTGGACTGGGACAAACAATGACCGCCATTGATATTTTGGAAGGAAGATTGATTGTTGAGATTGGCTTGGCAGCAGTTCGTCCGGCTGAATTTATTATCCTTCGTTTCATGCACAAAATGCAGGAATCATAATGCTGTCTTTTCACACTGACCCCGTTCAGCCTTTGGCTATCGGGGCTGGCATTCATAAATCATATTTCACAAATCAAAAATCAAATTATTATGGCAACATATCCCATACCTAAGTTTCATTTTCGTGTTGAATGGGGTGGAACACGTATCGGTTTTACAGAAGTAACCGGTTTGGAAGTTAGTACAGACGTAATTGAATACAGAGATGGCGCAAGCCCCGAATATGCAAAAATTAAAATGCCGGGTATGCAAAAATTCGGCAACATTACCATGAAGCGTGGCACTTTCGCCCATGATAATGAATACTACAATTGGTGGAATACCCATGCACTTAATACAATTGAACGCAGGGATATCACCATTTCATTGTTAAACGAAAGTCACGAGCCGGTTGTTGTATGGAAAGTGAAAAATGCATGGCCTGTAAAAGTACAATCAACAGACCTTAAGGGAGATGGTAATGAAGTTGCCATTGAAACAATTGAAATTGCCCACGAAGGCCTTACCATACAAAATGATTAAGCATGGATTTTTTTGCGCCACCAGTTGGGTTTCACTTTTTAGTTGTGTTTGAATTGTTCCCTCAAACCCCGCAGGACTTTCGCTTTCAGGAAGTATCGGGGCTTGATGTGGAAATTGAAATGGAACCAGTAAAGGAAGGTGGCCAAAACCGATTCACTCACCAGTTACCTGTAAGAAACCGTTATACGGATATCACCTTAAAACGGGGTTTGTTTATCGGGTCGGGTATTACACTGTGGTGCAAAAATGCAATTGAAGATTTCCTGTTTGTTCCAACCAATGTATTGATTTCACTGCTAACCCCTGAACATATTCCATTGCAATCCTGGTATGTAGTAAATGCGGTGCCAAAAAAAATACAGGTATCTAATTTTAATGCACAGGAAAATTCGGTTGTAGTAGAGTCGTTGGTTTTAAGCTATAATTATTTTACAACCATTGGTGTGGAATCATTAATTGGCGGGGCTGCTTCCTTGAGTGCAAGTGTATCAATTTAACTATTTTATATGCCTATTGAAATAAAAGAGCTGCTGATTAAAGCGGTTGTATCTGATACGACAAGGCAAAATTGTAGTCAGCCTTCAGAGATAAATATGGCTAAAATTAAAAAAGAATTGATAAAGGAAATTACTGAGAAAGTATTACACATACTTAAAGAAAAAAAAGAACGATAATGATAGGCAGGCTGGATAAAATGCAATTGCAGGCATATACTGATGAGGCCTTTTCTACAAAAAAAGGGGAACCTTTTACTGTACTGATCAATCCCGAATCTTATACAATAAAATACAGGGTTGAACAAACAGAAAGCCAGGGACAAGGCACCTCACATCCACAATTACACTTCAATAAAATACTTGCCCAGGATATACATTTTGATTTTGTTTTTGATAGTTCTGGTGTTGTGGTAGAACCGGCGTTATTACAAATTGGCATTGTGAACCCATTTGCTGAAACCGGTAATATTATTGAGCAAATTGAGATTTTTAAACAACTAATGCTCTATTATCAAAGTGAAACACACCGGCCAAATTTTGTAGCACTAAAATGGGGTACACTGTTGTTTAAAGGGCAGATGACTTCCATGGATATTGACTACAAATTGTTTAAGCCTGATGGTACTCCCATAAGGGCTTTGGCAAGGGTAGATTTCAGGGGATTTATTGAAGAAGATTTAAGGGTAGCAAAAGAAAATTCTTTATCGCCTGATATTACACATCAACGTTTATTTAAAGCGGATGACCGGTTTGATTTGGTTGTTGGCAGGATATATAAAAACCCCCAATATTATATTGATGTGGCAAAAGCAAACGGGCTCACAGGTTTTCGAAAAATCAAAACAGGAACAAAATTATTTTTTCCACCAGTTGAAAAATAACACATATTCTTTATGGCTGTTTCACGAACCATACCATCGCTGGCCAATCCCGACCTGTTAACTTTTACCATAAAAGTAGAAGGTGAAGCCATATCCCGTGAACATCATATTGCAAGTATTTCTGTACATAAGGAAATCAATAAAATAGCTGGTGCAAGTATAAAAATTTTTGATGGCAATCCTTCGGAAGAAACATTTACAGTAAGTGATCTGGATCTCTTTATCCCAGGTAAAAATATTGAGATTGCTTTGGGTTATCATTCCCAGGAAGCAACAGTTTTTAAAGGAATTATTGTAACCCACTCCAATACAATAAGTTCTTCTTCATCTGAATTATTGATTGAGTGTAAAGATGCCGCAGTAAAAATGACCATCGGCAGATACAGTAAGCATTTCAACAATGTTAC
>JAYTTM010001083.1:0-3520 GCA_043745055.1 Chitinophagaceae bacterium
TGCCAACCAACCGGCCACCTATTATAAATATCACCGATACACTTTCTGTAAAACGATTGGTACTTTGTATGAAAGACAGTGCTGCTACTTACAATCGTATTAGTTTAAAATTAGGTCAGATTTATGGCGTAAAACTGGCAACTTTTATCAAAAAAAATAACCTCAAAGTAACTGGTCAGCCAATGGCCTGGTATAAAGCCAGGAAAGCTCCTTACTTTTTTGAGGCCGGCATTCCGGTTGATAAACGACCACGAAAATTACCTGCCAATACATTCCTCAAAGAGATAGGTGTTGACAGTGTGATAGTAGCTCATTTTTATGGCGGCTACGATTTATTGCCGCAGGCTTACGAGGCATTAACAGATATTTTTAAAGACCGAAAGCTGACGTTAAAGGCTAAGCCCTACGAAATATATACAGATGATCCCATAGATAAAAATGGCAAATTAAAAGATCCCTATAAAGTGCAGACGGATGTGGTGTTTCCGTGGAGGTAGGAGTTTGCCCCCATCCCCTAAAGGGGGGTAAGGGCAGAGCCCCAGCTCAACCCCCATCCGCTAAAGGGGGAAAATGCAGAGCCCTAAGTGAAAAGCTTGAGTCGTTAGGGTCAAGCTAAAGAACAGGTAAAGAAATACGCAGTATAATAAATTGAGAAGGAATGAACTCCCATTTCAACCCTATCAACTTCCATCAACCCTATAAACTTCTTCCCTCAACTATTCATAATACTATCCGTCATTTTTAAATAGATACTTTTAAGTTTTGGGTGTGCTGTCAGCAAACGAAGGTGTTTGTCCAATGTAGATATATCTTTTCTGATGGCGGGCCCTGTCTGCATTTCGCTTGGAGCAAAATATTCCAGGCGGTTGGCCGCTGTTTCTATTAAGGGATATAATAGCTCAAAATGTACTTTTTCATTTTTACAATATTCAGCTGCCAAGGCATATAAATGATTGGTGAAATTATTTACTACTACTGCAGCCACATGTAATTTAAACCGGTCGTTTTCTGTAGTTACCGAAACATTGGGAGAAATACTTTCGGCAAATGTTACCAGCGTTTGAGTTGTTACCTCATTATTTCCCTCTACCAACAAGGGTATCATCGTTGGTTTTTCTGTAAGCTCTTTTCTTAAGCTCTGCAAGGGATACAGCACACCGTATTGTTGCGAAACATCCTTTAGTACATCTTTAGAAATAGCACCAGCAGTATGTACAATTATTTTATTGCCTAGTTGTATTTTTTCCGGTAAAACATTCAATGCAGCATCAGACATAGCCACCAAGTACAAATCGGCTGATAAGTCAATGTGTGTAAAATCATTCGTAAAGGAACACCCCAATTCATCTGCCAATGCTGCAGCAGTTGATTTATTTCGGCTGATTACTTGTATAATTTCATGATTGGCCTCTTTAATTAACCTACCTAAAACAGTGGCAACATTCCCGGCCCCAATGATTAATACCCTCATCTTACTATATTTGTTTTGATGAAAATAAAACAAAAATTGGCAATTCAATATATCCGGGCAAAATTTAAAGTGCTGGCACTGGTTTCCACTCGCAAAGCGGCAGAAAAAGCGTTTGAATTATTTTGTACCCCATTGGAAAAAAGCAAGAAGCAAGCCCCTGCTGTTTTTTCTTTGGCAGAAAAGTTAAAATATACTTTAAACGGGCATACAATTAAAGGCTATTGCTGGAACAAGGGACAAACAAAAAAAGCCCTCATACTGCATGGCTTTAGTTCATCATCCTATAATTTTCAAGCCTATATATTACCATTGGTAGAAAAGGGATACGAAGTGCTGGCATTTGATGCACCTGCACATGGTAATAGTGATGGTAAAACCATCAACGTAGTACAATATCGGGAAATGATAGAGCTGATTATAAAAGAACATGGACCCATTGACAGTTTTATAGCCCATTCATTTGGAGGAATTGCAATTTGTCTGGCCATAGAAAAAACGGTTCATGATGTGCACACCAAAATTGTTTTGATAGCCCCGGCTACAGAAACAGTTTCAGCAATTGATGCAGCTTTTGCTATGCTGCATATAAAAAAACAGGCCATAAGGCAGGAATTTGATAGCATAGTTATTGAGCGAAGCGGACATACGCCCAAATGGTTTTCTATCAGGAGGGCCATGAACCAGGTAAAGGCAAAAGTACTTTGGATACACGACGAAGACGACACGGTTACACCATTAATAGATGCTTTGAAGGTAAGAGCTGATAAACATTCCAACGTTGAATTTGTAATAACCAGCGGGTTGGGTCACCGCAATATTTACCGGAGTACTACTGTTAAGAAGAAGATTTTTGAGTTTTTATAAACAGCACTTTTTATTCGAGGCCGTAGCAATATTCGTTTGCGAAGTAAATGCCTAACCCTAATTATTTATTACTTTTTTTACCCAGGGTAAAAAAGCCAGCAAGGCCAAATAAGGGAGATAAATATATTACCGGCTTTATGCCATTTCCTTAATTATTAGTGGAGTGTTCCAGCAAAAAAAATATTCATTTTTCAATTTTAAACTAATATTGTGCCGCTGCATCTGACCTGTTGATAATTTAAAAGGGAATGATAACAGGCAGAAAAGTTAACAGATTGTTGTATTGAACTGCCATTGACTATAGGGCTTCATAATAACGCTGGTATTGGTTTCCAAAGAAAACAACAACAAATTATGGCTAAAAATTTATTGATAGTAGAAAGCCCTGCGAAAGCGAAAACCATTGAAGGTATTTTAGGCAAAGACTTTGAAGTAAAGAGTTGTTTTGGACATATCCGAGACCTTGAAAAGAATGATATGGGCATTGATATAAAAAATAATTTTATGCCCAAATACATCATTTCGCCCGATAAAACTAAAGTGGTAAATGAATTAATAGCACTGGCAAAAAAAAGCGGCGAAGTATGGCTTGCATCGGATGAAGACCGGGAGGGAGAAAGCATCAGCTGGCACCTTGCCGAGGTATTAAAACTCGATCCAAAAACTACCAAGCGGATAGTGTTTCATGAAATTACCAAACCTGCTATTGAACGGGCTGTAAAAAATCCACGTACCATAAATATGGACCTGGTAAATGCACAGCAGGCACGCCGTGTATTAGACAGGCTGGTGGGTTTTGAACTAAGTCCGGTATTGTGGCGTAAAATAGGAAAAGGCAGTCTGAGTGCTGGCCGGGTACAAAGTGTAGCAGTAAAATTAATTGTAGAAAGAGAAAGGGAAATTAACCAGTTTAACCAGATAGCCAGTTTTAAAATTGAAGCCTTACTGGCGGCTACTGATCTTAATAATAAAGTAGTAAGCTTTAAGGCAGAGGGCAACAAATTCAACGAAGTAGCAGATGCAGAGCAGTTTTTGCAAAGTTGTATCGGCGCTAAATATGCAGTAAAAGATATCCAGGTAAAACCTGCCAAACGCACACCTGCTGCACCTTTCACTACATCTACCCTACAACAGGAAGCCAGTCGTAAATTAGGCTATGGTGTAAGCAAAACCATGCTGCTGGCA
>JAYTTM010001084.1:0-3511 GCA_043745055.1 Chitinophagaceae bacterium
CTTGATGTGCAAAAAGCCAACGAGCAATACGGCAATTTTATCCTTAAAAGCTTTGCTAAAAGCCACGACCGCTTTTTAATTATTGATGGCAAAGATGTATATCATTTAGGTGCATCACTAAAAGACCTAGGCAAAAAGTGGTTTGCTTTTTCCAAGATGGATAAAACTTCTGTACAAAATATTTTAAACTCAATTTTGGAACTGATATGAAACAAAAAGAAAGTCAGAATCACAGATTAAACGGATTAATGGATTTTACGGAATTAATATCTGTGAATAAAAAAAATCTGTGCCATCTGAGTAATCAAAATAAATCCGTGATTAAGATAGAAAGTGCTGATATTTTAAACTCAATTTTGGAACTGATATGAAGCAAAAAGAAAGTCAGAATCACAGATTAAACGGATTAATGGATTTCACGGAATTAATATCTGTGAATAAAAAAATCTGTGCCATCTGAGTAATCAAAATAAATCCGTGATTAAGACAGAAAGTGCTGATATTTTAAATTCAATTTTGGAATTGATATGAAACAAGGTTGGGAAATAAAAAAGTTGGGGGAAATAACTACGAAAATTGGAAGTGGTTCTACGCCTCGTGGAGGAAATGAAAGTTATAAAACAGAGGGCATTTCTTTGGTAAGAAGTATGAATATTCACGACTATGAATTTAGAGAAAAAAATCTTGCATATATTGATGAAAAGCAAGCAAAAGAGTTGAACAATGTAACGCTACAAGACAATGATGTTTTGCTAAACATTACAGGTGCTTCTGTGGCAAGATGCTGTGTTATTCCAAAGGAATATTTACCTGCAAGAGTTAATCAGCACGTTTCCATTATCAGAGCCATAAAAGAAATCATTGACCCAATATTTTTGAATTTATTATTGACTTCAAAACTTTATAAAGACCAATTATTATTCACAGGAGAACAAGGAGCAACAAGGCAAGCAATTACAAAAGCACAATTAGAAGTTTTTGAGATTTCATTTCCAAAATCCCTCCCCGAGCAACAACGCATAGTAGCCATATTAGACGAAGCCTTTGCCGCCATAGCCAAGGCAAAAGCCAATGCCCAACAAAACCTACAAAACGCCAAAGAACTTTTTGAAAGTTATTTGCAAGGGGTGTTTGAGAATGGAAATTGGGATACGAAAAGATTAGATGAAATTACAGATGTAAAAGATGGAACACACGACAGCCCAAAATATATTAAAGAAGGAATTCCTTTTGTTACTCAAAAAAATATTAAACTAACTGGATTAACTTTTGAAGACACAAAATTTATAACTGATATTGACCACGAAAAGTTTTATAAAAGGTCAAACGTAACCTTTGGAGATATTCTTATTTCTATGATAGGTGCAAATAGAGGAATGGCTACACTTGTTGATGATAAAAGAATTTTCAGTATTAAAAATGTTGGGCTTATAAAATCAAGTAACAACATCAACAAACATTTTCTTCTCTATTACTTAAAATCGCCTTTGGCAATGAAATATGTTTTGTACATGTCTAATGGTGGAGCACAAGAATTTGTGGGGTTAACAGCATTAAGAAGTTTTCCAATTCCATTTCCACCGTTAAAAAACCAAGAAACCATCGTTCAAAAATTAGATGCTTTAAATGCCGAAACCAAAAAATTAGAAGCCATCTACCAACAAAAAATCAATGATTTAGAAGAACTCAAAAAATCCGTTCTACAAAAAGCATTTAGCGGAGATATTTAATTTATGAACTAAGCTTCTCAACGAATTAGTCTTTAATCAAATATTGTCATAATATTGCCAAAAATAAACCTATAGGTTGATTTAATTAGAAAATTCACTATGTTTGCACTCCGGGAAATTATACAAAATAAATTATATGCGCTTGCCGGGGCAGATGGTTCAGATGTTTTTCATCAATGTTTTCAACAATGGCAGGATGTTACCCAGCTTCACGATTTTTTTTCAACAAACCCGGCTTCCCTCGCCTATTATGGTATGGGCAAAAAGGAAGCAATCAAAAAAATACTGCATGAAGCGGAACAATTTGAATATGATTTGCTTACAATAGCCCGGCAGAAAGAAACAAACACTTCACTCGATCAACTAATCTTTACAGCACTACACTTAAAAGATGATTTTAAAACGCCTTTTTTACAATCAAAAGCTTACGGAAAGGAGACTATACCCTGTTTTCTCAGGCTTTATGCCATCCGCCTCAATGATGGGTGCTACATTGTTGTTGGAGGACTTATTAAAACTACCCGATCATTACAAGAGAGTGAAGAAGGACAAGCCATGCTCGATAAGTTATTTGAAGTTGCCGGTTTTCTGAAAGAAAATAATTATGAGGATGCCTACAATATTTCTGAACTAATACTATAAAAAAATAATGCCAACCACACACACCAAACTCGAAAAAACTTTTGGCAAAATAGAAAAAAGCGACTGGATGGAGGCTGCAGAAAAAAGACAAGCCGAAATGCCCTGGAAAAAGTATGCTCAAAAAATTGCCCTTGAGGTATTAGAACACCTGCATGAAAATGGAATTTCGCAAAAAACTTTTGCAGCTCAAATGGGCGTGTCTGCCCAGGTTGTAAGTAAATGGCTTAAAGGAGGAGAAAATTTTACGCTGGAAACTATTTCGAAATTGGAAGCGGTACTGGGATTTGAGCTGATTGAAGTAAAAGAGAAAGTTGAAACAGTTTCCCTTTTGGAAACAGAAACGTTTGAGCATAAAGAAGCTTATAAAAAACCACCCGTAAGCAATACTGATATTAAGATGTCGGCAATTGTTGTACAAATGCGTGCAGGTTATCAATTAGCAAAAACTTCGTAACATTTCCCATGGAAAATAACGTGAATAATAACATTCAGTTCGCACTCTATAAGATAGATACGATGCAATTTGCCATCTTATCTGACGATTTGAATGAAGCCGCACTTACTATTAAAAGCGGCGTGGCATTTGGGATTGATGAAGACAATCGGTTAGTAAGAGTGGCCTTTAAATACGAATTTCAGTCCATGGAAATTACTGCACTCATTCTGGAGGTTGCTATGGAGTTTCAGGTAAGTGAAGAATGTTTTACCAGACAAATTCAATCTGCACAAAGCTACATTTTACCAAAAGCCTTTGCCACACATTTGGCGATGATAGTTGTAAGCACAGCTAGGGGTATCTTACATGAAAAAACAAAGGGTAAAGCTTTAAACAGCTTTCCTCTTGCACTTATGGATTTGACAGAAAGTATAACTGAAGATGTTATTCTTAATCGAGAGCGATAAACATTCACATCAATAATGAACGAAGCCGAAACAAGAGCAGAACTCATAGACCCCAGGTTAAAGGCTTGTGGTTGGGGCGTGGTAGAAGGTTCTAAAATTCTTCGTGAATACAATATTACCGCAGGTAAAATACAAACAGGCGGTGTAAGAGCAAAAAAACTTACTGCCGATTATGTGTTGGTTTACAAAGGCATTAAACTGGCAGTAGTAGAAGCCAAAAGCGATGATTTAGCCGT
>JAYTTM010001085.1:0-3506 GCA_043745055.1 Chitinophagaceae bacterium
TTGTTTTGAAAAGGGCAAAATACAGCTTGACCTTGTAATGGACGGCTTTGTTAATTTCTATGGGTTTTCTCAAAACCCTGCGGAGAAGTAAGTTAAAACGATGATGAAAGAGTCGCCTGCTGATAATATAAGTGCCGAACTGCGCCGCATGAATAAAGATTACCGCAAATCATTTGAAGCCATGCGTAAAGAAATATATGGCTTTAAGCAACCCCAATCATAACTAGAAAAAAGTAGTGGTTCGTCCGGACCAGACTGTTGAAGGAACCAGCTTTGAAGGTATTATACCCGATTCTTAAACTCTGGCTTAAATATAAGTACTTACGCCCGGCTGCAACAAAAAATAGATGGAACTGCAAGGGAGTGAAATTTAAAACCGACAGACCAATGAAAGCAGGATTACCTGCACATTCAGGACAAGTACTATATTAAGACAGCCGCTTGCTTTTATCAGCAGCACCGTGATATTTGCCGTTGGTGCTTACGCCATAAACCTCGGCCACCCTGCTGCAGGAACCACCATTATTACCGGCAATGCCGCCAGTGTAATTGCCGCCTATTATTTTAGAAGTAATAGAAATACAGATAAACTGGTTCTTTTTCTCAAAATCTGAAAAGCAAAGTTTCCTCAATGATTATCATCCCCACCTTCACTTTCACTTCATAGATTACAGCAAACACCTTCCCCCACAAAACAAAAAGTCAATTTACATTTTCAGTTATCTAAAGTTCCTTTGGGGGATTTTTAGGTGATATTTGGTAATGAAAAAAGCAGCCAATTGCTATTGAGTTGTCAATATATTCAGGAACTCAGCATTCCTTACCCGGCTCACTAACCGGTAAAGAGACGATGCTGGAAATAAAATCCAGTTGGTTGAAGTATAGCACCTCCCCAACCGGAGTAGAAACCTGTCAATAAATAAATCATCTTAACGCAATAACTGCAAAAGTTTAATAAATGAGCATCTTACTCTATCACTTAAAAGGCCTTTTTACCGTATTGAATCTCTTGATGTTTTTATTGCTATTGGCCGGTGTGGCAGCAAAATTTAAAAAAAGGAAAGTTTCCACCAGGCTGATCATAGTAACGGCATTGCTTTTTTTAGTAACTGCTACCGCTTACCTGCCGCAATATTTGGCCAGGCAACTGGAACGGCAATACCAGCCCTTGAATCCGGCATCTATAAAAGGGAAGCCAGGTAAAATATACATTCATTTATTGGGCAGTGGCTATGCATTGGACAAGCGTTTGCCTGCTACCGCACAACTAGCTACTGTAGCGCAATGCAGGCTGGTAGAAGCCATCAGGGTTTACCGCCAACTGGATAGCAGTGTGCTGGTATGTTCGGCCGGTTCTTTGTTGCAAAAGGAAACACAGGCTGCTGTTGCAAGAAAGGCAGCTATATTACTGGGTGTTGATAGCACCCGTATCATCACTTTAGATACGCCCTCCACCACTAAGGAAGAAGCTGCAGCTCTTGCAGAAAGGGTTGGTGCCAAAGCCAACATAATTATTGTTACAGATGCTCTGCATATGCCGAGGGCCTTTAAATTATTTAAACAGCAAGGTTTTGCACCCATTGCTGCTCCTGCCAATTTTAAAATAGTAGAAGCCGAAAATGAACTGGGGCTAAAATGGTGGCCCGGCATTGGAAATATGGGGCTAATGGATGTGGTACTCCATGAATACTTCGGGAACATAAAAGCCGCATTGTAATTCTATTTAAAGCACCTTAACAATCGATAAACTGATGCCAATTTTAATATTTGAATGGTAATAACATTTGGCAACCGGGCTGGAGGCCTGCGCCTGAGCAAGTTTTAGTTGCACTGCCCTTGAGTTGCACTGCCCTTGAGGGCAGTGATAAAATGTAAAATTTATTTTTTGGTACTTTAGCCCATTTGGTTTGGGCTAAAGCGCTGTTCTGTTTTTGTTTTTCATTATCCCCGGCCTAAAGGACAGGGCAATGACGGGGGCAAGGAAAAACACTTTAAAACAACCCTTTATTTAAAACTTATAATGCAATAATTTCGTGCAATAAATCTGCTGAAAAACAATATGAATAAAAAGATCTGGCTCTCCTCTCCTCATATGGGCGTCAAAGAAGAAGTGTATGTAAAAGAAGCATTTGATACTAACTGGATTGCCCCGCTGGGTCCGCATGTAGATGGTTTTGAAAACGACCTCGTAGCATTTACCGGCACCAATGCCGCCGCAGCACTTAGTAGCGGCACTGCTGCCCTACATCTGGCATTAATATTATTGGATGTAAAAGCAGGTGATGAAGTACTTTGTCAAAGCTTTACGTTTTCGGCCTCGGCCAATCCGATTGTTTACCAGGGAGCAATTCCTGTATTTATAGATTCAGAGAGGGATACCTGGAACATGAGCCCTGAGCATTTACGCAGAGCCATCATTGACAGGATGGCCAAAGGTAAAAAGCCAAAGGCCATTATTCCTGTTCACCTGTATGGAATGCCCGCTGATATGGAAGCAATTATGGCCATTTCAAAGGAATTTGACATTCCCGTAATTGAAGATGCAGCAGAAGCGTTGGGTTCTATTTACCAAAATAAAGCTTGTGGTACTTTTGGACACCTGGGCGTGTTGTCTTTTAACGGGAATAAAATTATTACCACATCCGGCGGAGGTGCACTTATTTCCGCCAATGATGAATATATTAATAAAGCCCGCTTTTATGCAACACAATCAAGGGACGCTGCCCCGCATTACCAACATTCGCATATAGGCTACAATTATCGTATGAGCAATGTGTGTGCAGCCATTGGGCGAGGGCAAATGGAAGTATTAATAGAAAGGGTGGCGCAGCGAAGGGGCAATTATGATTTTTATACAAAGGCATTGAATAACATAAAAGGAATTAGTTTTTTGAAGGAACCAGCCGAATCATTTAGCAACCGGTGGCTGAGTACCATACTCGTTGATGATTCCCTTACCCAAAAAGGGGTGGGTAGGGAAACGCTCCGGCTTGCAATGGAAAAGGAAAATATTGAATGTAGACCATTGTGGAAACCCATGCACCTGCAGCCTGTTTTTGCAATTTATCCTTTTTATGGCGATGGAACTGCGGAAAAATTATTTAATCAGGGGCTTTGTCTTCCGTCTGGAAGTAACCTTTCTTCAGAAGAGATTACAAGGGTGGCAGCATTATTAAATTATGAATTTGAAAATGGATAAATGGTATGATGTTTTCGGCCTGTAATTTGCTTTCTTTTTGTGTAGTTTGGAATTGCTATTTTTTGTAATTAAATAAAAATAATAAAATGTACAATTTATTGGATGAATATTCGTTCGGGATATGTATTAGCTGTTATTTTAACAGATCAATAATAAACTGCTTTTCTCCGTCCCCATCTTTAGTAAATACTTAAGGTGAAATAGAACTCCTTTTTAACTGTGATTATTTAACTAAATACGGGATGCTGATGTCCTCTTTGAAATTAGAGATTTATTAGATTTATGTAATAAAAAATACTATATTTTT
>JAYTTM010001086.1:0-13129 GCA_043745055.1 Chitinophagaceae bacterium
CCCCTGATTACATATGATGAATTACTGGAACTAATACCCAAGGCAACAGCTTTGATTTTGACCACAAAAATTAAAATTGATAAAATATTAATTGACCAGGCAACCCAATTAATATGGATTGGCAGGTTAGGCAGCGGCATGGAACATATTGATGTTGCATATGCCGAAAGTAAAGGCATACAATGCATTAGCTGCCCGGAGGGAAACAGGAATGCCGTTGCAGAACATGTATTGGGTTTACTGCTAAATGGCATGAATAATATCAGCCGTAGCTTTAACGAAATAAAGGCAGGCCAATGGATACGAGATGCCAACAGGGGTACTGAGCTCACCGGAAAAACAGTTGGCATTATTGGATATGGCAATACCGGTAGCGCTTTTGCCAAACTGCTAGCTTCCTTTGATGTAACGGTGTTGGCGTATGATACATACAAATTTGGTTTTGCAAAAGACTATATCAGAGAAGCCAATCTTGATCAAATTTGCAGGTATGCTGATATTATTAGTTTGCATGTGCCACTTAGTGCCGAAACAGCCTATATGGCTAATGATGAGTTTTTTAATGCATTGCAACAAAAGCCCTGGTTCGTTAACGCCTGCAGGGGTGGCGTGGTGCATACTACGGCTTTAATAAGCGCATTGCAAAACAGTAAAATTTCGGGTGCTGCCCTGGATGTATTGGAAAATGAAAAGCTGGAAAATTATACTTTGGAACAACAGAAGCAACTGGATTTTTTAACTGCACAGCCAAATGTAATTATCACTTCGCACATTGCCGGGTACAGCCACGAAGCCTTTTACAAAATGAGTAAGGTATTGCTTGAAAAACTAGGCTTTTAAAAAAAATACTATATTTGCGCATCTGCAACGCTTTGGTTATCCGGGGCGTTGTATTTTTTTATTACTGTTAAACGAAATGTTATGAGTGAAACCAACTATGTGAAAAAAGATACATTCGAAAAAATGAAACAAGAGCTGTATCTCTTAAAAAGTGTGGAGCGGCCCGCTGCAAGTGCTGCCATTGCAGAAGCAAGGGAAAAAGGTGACTTAAAAGAAAATGCTGAATATGATGCTGCCAAAGAGGCGCAAGGTATGCTGGAAGCAAAAATAAAATACCTGGAAGGCGTAATTGCCACCGCCAGAATTTTGGATGAAACCAATATTGATACCAGCCATGTATCTATCCTTACTAAAGTTACACTTACCAACCTGGGCACCAAAAAACAAATGACTTACCAGATAGTTTCTGAAAAAGAAGCCGACCTTAAGCTGGGAAAGATTTCTGTAACATCTCCCATTGGCAAAGGTTTGCTGGGCAAAGTTATTGGCGAAGTAACAGAAGTGCAGGTACCAGCTGGTAAACTAAAATTTAAAATAGAAAATATTACTTTGTAATTATTGCCTAAAATATTTTTTAAAACCCCGCTCATTCGAGTGGGGTTTTTGTTTGTACTTTTATTCAAACTTTTAATATGACGATTTTTTCTAAAATTATTGCCGGGCAAATTCCATCTTATAAAATTGCTGAAGATGATAAATTCTTTGCATTCCTGGATATTTCACCCATGGCCAAGGGGCATGTATTGGTAGTACCAAAAGTGGAGACGGATAAGTTTTTTAACCTGGAAGATGACTATTTAGCTACCATGCTGTTATTCGCCCAACCAATTGCCCATGCCATAGAAAAATCTTTTCCATGTAACCGTTGTGGCATTAGTGTTATGGGGCTTGAGGTACCTCATGCACATTTGCACCTTGTACCAATTAACAATGCGGATGATTTGAACTTTACAAGAACCAAATTAAAATTATCGGCGGAGCAACTGAAAGAAGTACAGGAAAAAATTATAGCAGCTATCAGCTAACCAACCCAAAAAAATAAGCAGAACAATCAAACAAATTACTTTTATTTTTTTGTAACCCTGCCAGGATTTTTGCCAATAAAATCTTCCCAGCCTTTTGATTTTTGCCCAGAAGTCTGTGCCGAAACATTGCCCTGAAAGTGATGACATACAGCCACAGCAAGTGCATCTGAAGCATCTAAATGTTTGGGATCATCTGTAAAGTTTAATAAGCGTTGCAACATTTTTAATACCTGCTCTTTACTTGAATTACCATTACCCGTTACGGATTGTTTTATTTTTTTGGGAGAATATTCTGTCACTTCAAGTCCGTGGCGCATAGCAGCGGCAATGGCCACTCCTTGTGCCCTGCCAAGCTTTAGCATACTTTGTACATTTTTACCAAAAAAGGGTGCTTCAATAGCAAATACGTTGGGCTTGTATTTGATGATAAGGCCGCTAACGGTATTGTAAATAAGTTGTAGTTTTTTGTAATGATCGCTGCCTTTGCCAGGATTGAGCGTATCCATTTCTACCAGTTCCATTTTATGGCCAGTAATTTTAATAATGCCATAACCCATTAATGAGGTGCCGGGGTCGATGCCTAAAATAGTAAAAGATGGATGCTGCACGTATGGGTGTTTATGAAGTAAATTATTTTTAAAGTATCATTGCACAAGAAAAATATTTGTCAGCAGGCATTTACCAGATAACGTAATAAAAGTTTCTTAATGCTGAAAAAAGCACAAGTAAGGTTATTTTTTTAAACAAAAATTAACAAAGTTATTTTTACAACAATGCTGAATAAAGATCAAATAATTGAAACAAAAAAAATCTTTCCCCTGTATTTAAAATAATTCAACAACTGATTGAACAAAAATATTAAAATACTACTCAACTATTTTTTAGCACCGGTAATTTTTATAGTGCTTAGCTGGAGCATGTACCATCAAATACGGCAGCAGCAAGACCTTGACTTGCGTTGGGCACAAATTAAAACCGGCTGGGCGCAGGGAAAATTTTGGCTGGTAATGATATTGATGCTGGTAAACTGGGGAATAGAGGCAAGAAAATGGCAAGTGCTGGTGCAACATGTACAGCACTTTTCTTTCTGGCGTGCTTTTAAATCGGTACTATCCGGCTGTAGTGTAACTATGCTTACACCCAATCGTATTGGAGAGTATGGGGGGCGCATTTTATACATTGATGAAGGCAACCGCATTAAAGCAATTTCATTGACCATTGCAGGAAGCATCAGCCAACTACTGGTAACGCTGGTAATGGGCTGCCTTGGTTTAATTTATTTAAGATATGTTTCACAAAAAGGTGGCAGCAGTTTGCCGGTTTTACCTGATTTTTGGGGAGATGTATTGATTTACTTAAGTGTGGGCATTACCGCTTTAGTATTCCTGTTTTACTGGCGGCTGGGTTGGTTGGTAAGGGCAATTGAAAAAGTGCCGGCTTTTAGTAAGGCAGTACAACACATAAGTGTGCTGGATGAATTGAACAATAGCCGTTTATTTCGCATTGTAAGTTTATCGTTGGTGCGGTATTTGGTATTTGTGTTGCAATACATTTTGTTGTTGCAGGTAATGCAGGTGCATATTCCTTTGGTTACATCCTTTTGGCTGATGGCGGTTTTTTATTTAGTTATGGCGGTGGCGCCTACAATAGGGTTTGTAGAACTACCTGTAAGGGTAACAGCATCTTGGACTTTGCTGCATTTGTACACCGCAAACGAACTGGGTGTTGGCACTGCTGCATTGGGCATTTGGTTATTAAACCTGGTACTACCTGCCATTTTAGGTAGCTTGTTATTATTGCGTATTAAAATTATAAAAGTTAAAAATGAATAAAATTTATAAAATATTTTTAGTTGTTATCGTATTAAGTGCCTTTACAACTGCCAATTCAGGAGATGAGTTTTGCGGACTCAAGAATACTTCTTTTCGGGCTGGTGAATCAGTAACGATGAGGGTATTTTATTCCACACTGGGTATATATGTGAGTGCCGGCGAAGCTACCTTTAATACAGGCTTGGAAAGATTTAATGGCAAAACAACTTATCACTGTGTGGGAGAAGGCAAATCATACCCTTTTTTCGATAACTTTTTTAAGGTAAGAGATCGATATGAAAGTTATATTGATACGGCCACCATGCTACCAATAAAATTTATAAGAAATGTAGATGAAGGCGGCTATAAAATTTATAATAATGTAACGTTTAATCACAATGCCAATACTGCCGTAACTACCAATGGGATTTTTAAAACAACCAACTGCATACAGGATGTAGTAAGTGCTATATATTATGCCCGAAATATTAATTTTGATAAATACAAGGAGGGAGATAAAATTCCTTTTGATATGTTCCTGGATGATGAAATATATCACTTATACCTCCGTTACCTGGGCAAAGAAACCGTAAAAACAAGGTACGGAAAGTTTAGGGCTATTAAGTTTAAACCTTTGCTGATAAAGGGAACCATCTTTGAAGGTGGCGAAAAAATGATGGCATGGATTAGTGACGACCCCAACCATTTATTGTTAAGGGTAGAAAGCCCCATTACTGTTGGCAGTATAAAAATAGATATGTATGGATACAAAAATTTAAGGTATCCTTTAACCTCATTGATAAGCCTGCGATAGACTTATTAATCGTTTAGTTTGTTTATTGGGTTTAGATGTTTAGTTGCCACATTAAATTGTAAATTACTGGCTATGATAAACATAAAATGAAGTATCGATTTGTACATTCAATTATCAATTATCCAATTATCAATTATCAACTATCACTTTATCTCTCTTAATTTAAAAATATCTTTTGAACGGATACCTTTTTCAGTTTGTTGCAGTGTGCAACATTCGATGATGGGGTCATGTTCAAAAAACAGGATATAATCTTTCTCCAGCGCTTCAGTTAAAAAGCTTTTCTTTTCCTTTAAAGTTGTAAGTGGAAACATATCGTAAGCCATCACATAAGGCAATGGAATATGCGATATAGAAGGCAGCAAATCGGCCATAAAAACAATAGTTCTTCCTTTATATTTTATCACCGGCAACATCATAGCATCTGTATGGCCGTTGGCAATAATAATCGATACAGCAGCAATAATTCCGGATGGATAAGCTGCTACCTTATTGACCATTGACCATTCACCATTCACCATTGACCATTCACTATTCACCGCCACAAATTTTAGCTGCCCACTTTCCTGTATTGGTAAAATATTTTCTTTAAGGAAACTTGCCTTTTCCCTGTCATTGGGTGCTGTGGCCCATTTCCAGTGTTGCTCATTGCTCCAGTAAATGGCATTTTTAAATACAGGCACCAGCTTATCGCCTTCTTTGATAATGCTGCCGCCACAGTGATCAAAATGAAGATGCGTTAAAAATACGTCTGTAATATCATCCCTGGTAAAACCATGTTGTGCAAGAGATTTATCCAATGTATCGTTGCCGTGCAGGTAATAATGCCCAAAGAATTTTACATCTTGTTTATCACCCATTCCATTGTCAATTAAAATCAGCCTGCCTTCATCTTCTATTAATAAACAACGCAGGGCCCAGCTACACAGATTGTTCTCATCGGCTGGGTTCAATTTATTCCACATGCTTTTGGGAACAACGCCAAACATGGCACCGCCATCGAGTTTAAAATGACCGGTGTTGATGCTAAATAAATTCATAATAAATGTTTTAAGCCCTGGCTAAATCTTTTTGTTTATTGGCAGCAAGCCAAAGTGCAATAAAGCCAATAATAAAAAACACAATCAGCGATAAAATAGATTGGCGGATGTTGCTGATGCCTTCAATAAAACCAAAAGTAAACAGCCCGATAACAATTGCCAGTTTTTCTGTAACATCATAAAAGCTAAAGAAGGAGGCGGTATCCTTTGTGTCAGGCATCAACTTGCTGTAGGTAGATCGGCTGAGCGATTGAATACCGCCCATTACTAAACCTACCAGCGATGCAATGATGTAAAAATGTGTTTCGGTGGTAATAAAATAACCTGCTATGCATACAGCTATCCATAACAAAACAGTTAATATCAGTACCTGTATATTACCAAATTTTGATGATAGCCTGGACATTCCAATGGCACCAACAATAGCCACCAGTTGTATAATTACAGCAGTGATGATCAATTTTTGATCAGGCAGTTTTAATTCCTTGATACCAAAATCAATGGCTACCAGCATTACCGTTTGTACACCCATGCTGTAAAAAAAGAAAGCAGTTAAAAATCGTTTTAAAACCGGCATATTTTTTACCTGGTTAAATACCAGTTTCAGTTCATGAAAGCCATTTACCAGTACATGCTTTTTGCTTTTTCGTTCGGTTTTGCTACTGATGGGCAAAACATTAAAAGTAATTTGTGCAAAGGATACCCACCAGATACCTACCAATAAAAAGGTAAGTTTTAGCGCCAGGGTTTTATCCTCCATTAGCATAACCAACGCAAAACCCACCATCTGCAACAATACACTTCCTATGTATCCCAGGGAATAGCCCTTGGCACTTACTTTATCCATGTCTTCATCCGAAGCAATTTCCGGCAGGTAAGAATTGTAAAAAACCTGGCTGCCATAAAAACCAATTCCGGCAAACATAAAAGCCATCAAGCCAAGTGTAATATGATTTTTATCAAAAAAAAACATTATCGTGCAGCTTAAAGCACCCATGTAACAAAAAAAGCGCATAAAATTTTTCTTATTGCCTTTGTAATCGGCAATGGAAGATAGTATGGGTGATAACATGGCAATTATTAAAAAACCAAAAGAAAGCACATAGTCTTTCAACTCTGTATTTACAAAATGCCTACCCATAAATTCAATACCATCCGGGAAATTTTGGAGGCTGGTAACTGCTGCAAAATAGGCAGGAAAAAATGTAGTGGTA
This sequence comes from Chitinophagaceae bacterium, assembly GCA_043745055.1. Lineage (GTDB taxonomy): Bacteria > Bacteroidota > Bacteroidia > Chitinophagales > Chitinophagaceae > Ferruginibacter. The sequence goes on from JAYTTM010001086.1 coordinate 6,745, forward strand.
ATTACAAGGTTATAAACAGAATTGGCCCAATCGTACATTGCCCAGCCATTGACAATTTTTTTAGAAGCAGTTTGCATTAATAACTATTTTGGGTGGTTTAACTGATTAATAGGATCACCAAAATAAACAAAATTATCGAACAACAACATTACCGTTGTATTTCAGAATGTCGATCTTTTTTTTGAGTAAAAAAATATTTTGGTGCCGTTAAGCCGGCCAGCAGTTGATTCTTTTAAAAAATAAAAACGGCTAAGCGTATTAACGGTAAAATTAAGTAACCTCTTGATGCTACAACCTCCAATAGCTATTGAATGTCGCCCTTACCTGATGAGTAAAAAATTAGTGGGCATGCCGTTACGGCGGCAAGCCGTTGATTCATTTAAGAAATAAAAACGACTAAGCGCCTTAACGGCAAAATAAAAACAGCAGTAATGCTATTGCAATTTAATGAGCAATTACACCCAACCAAATCAGCAACAACATAATTACCCCAGCTACAATGCGGTAAATACCCCAAACCCTGAAGCCGTATTTCTTTAAAAAGTCGATGAAGAATTTTATTGCAAGTACACTCACAATAAATGCCACTACACTGCCTAGCAGCAGTGTAAAAAGGTTGGAGCTGTCAATTACTTCAGGATGTTCCTTGTAGGTATCAAAAAAACTTTTAGCCGAGGCTGCCAGCATGGTTGGCACGGCCAGAAAAAAGGAAAATTCTGCAGCAGTGCTCCTCGTAAGTTTTTGGCTCATACCTGTAATAATGGTAGCAGCACTGCGGCTAAGCCCCGGAAAAACAATGGAAAGTACCTGACCGCAGCCAATGATAAAGGCAGTTTTATTTGTTACTTTTTCTTCCGTATCAATGGTAGGCTTTTTAAAAACAGTATCTATAAACAACAAAACAACACCACCTGCAACCATTACACAGGCAATAAATGTAAGATTACCCAATGCCGCATCAATGTGTTTTTTCAACAATAAACCACCCACCAAAACAGGTATTACGGCTATTACCAGTTTAATGTAAAAGCTAAAACTTTTAAAATTGAAAAACTTTTTCCAGAACAATACAACTACAGCCAGTATAGCCGCCAGTTGTATTACCACTTCAAACATATCGTTAAAAGGTGTTGCGGTAATACCCAATAAAGGATGGGCAAATTTCATGTGGGCAGTGGAGGAAACTGGGAGAAATTCGGTAAGTCCTTCTATAATTGCAATGATGATTGATTGAAAAGTTGTCATGGTGTCTCAAAATAAAATATAAAATGCGATAAAATTCATCGCATTTATTAGCAATTTATCAACTTATTGTATTCTTTGTTGGTTTCTTCATTATCGCAAAAATCTCTACAATAAAACCGGCAATAATAAGGATGGGTGCAATAGTAATCCGGGTAGTGCTGTATATTTCGCCATCCATAAACTTGGTTGGGTCGGCACTTTTACCCCCAGCCATTAAAAAAAAGCCCAAGGCCATTAAGGCAGCACCAGCCAGCATCCAAATAAAATTTTCTTTTCCAAAAAGTGGGTTTACAGCAAGTTGCTTTTTATCAGTAGCCATGTAAATATCAATTTTTTATTTGCAAATAAAAGTAATAATAATTAAACGAAAAGGTATTTTATCAGCTTAATACAAGTCATCCAGTTTCATTTGAAGGTATTTTAAAACGGAACGATGGGTACTTACCAGCGAAATGGTAATGCCCAATATCATTATTCCTCCAACAATTATTGCCATATTGGTACCATCACGAAGCAGCCTAAGCCAGGGTACAAAGTTTTCTACCAATAAAATAAAAGCAAATACAGCTATGATGGCTATGCAAGCTGCAATCAATCCGTTCACAATAGCCCTTATGTCTAAAGGCTTTGCAATAAACCCTCTTGTAGCCCCAACCATTTGCATCGTTTTAATTAAAAAGCGATTGCTGTACATGGCCAGGCGAATGGTATTATCAATAGAAATAATTACAATGATGGATAAAATGACAGCCATTATTAAAATAAAGGAAGCTACATACCGGGTTAAAGAACTCACATTGCTCAGCGTTTCTTTAGGGTATTGAATTTCAGAAATTACACCTGTATAATTACTTAGCAGGTTATTACTTAACAAGCTCAGACTGTCCTTGTTCATAAAATCACTCTTCACATAAAAATCAATGCTTTCCGGAAGCGGATTGTTGGCAATAAATTTTTTCCAGCTGCTGTCATTTTCGGCATTCCATTTTTGAATGGCTTTTTCTTTGGTAACAAACTCAACCGATTTAACATAGGGTAAGGCCGTAATATAATTTTGTAATGAGTCTATCTGTATTTTTTTGGCAGTGGGTGCTATCCAGGCATGTACCTGTATATTCTCACGGAACATTTCGCCCGATTTCTTCAGGTTTAAAAACAACCAGCCCACAATGCCAAATAAAAACAACACCAGCGCCACACCTACAATTGCGTAGCCATAAGAAGGTTTGCTGCGTTTAGCCGAAGTATCTTTACCAAAAAATGCCATAATAGGTTAGTTTATTGGGGTGTTCGTTTTAATTAAATTAAAATACAATTTTGAGCCCGGCTTTTGTATTACTAATTAACAGCATAGGCGTCGCACTCTTGTACATTATATCTTTATTCAACTTTTCCACAGCATCACATCTATTCACAAAGCCTTTTTAGATGCCGCAAAAGTAAAGGTTTTTACCTGCTTTGCTGTACTTTTGGCGTCTTCAAAAAAATGAATGTCAAATATACTTTTTTTGAATTGATAGTAATTGACGAAGGAATGTTAAAATAAAATTCAAGCAATGGAATATAAGTTTACCGAGATAGAAAAAAAATGGCAGCGCAACTGGAAAAATAACCATACTTACAAAGTTTCTAACCAAAGTGATAAGCCCAAGTATTATGTGCTGGACATGTTCCCTTATCCCAGTGGTGCAGGGTTGCACGTAGGTCATCCGCTAGGCTATATTGCCAGCGATATTTACAGCCGGTATAAAAGATTGAAAGGCTTTAATGTATTGCACCCAATGGGTTTTGATAGTTTTGGTTTACCAGCAGAGCAGTATGCTATTGAAACCGGTCAGCACCCGGCCACCACTACCAATAATAATATTGCCACTTTTAAAGCACAGTTAGATAAAATTGGTTTTTGTTACGATTGGGACCGGGAAGTACGCACCAGCGATGCAGCTTATTACAAATGGACACAGTGGATATTTTTAGAAATTTTCAACAGTTATTTTGATGCAAAACAAAATAAGGCAATACCAATTGAAACGTTAGAAAAGCAATTTGAAAACGAAGGAAATATTAATCAGCCCAACGAAACCATCACCAGTTTTTCGGCCAATGAATGGAACAGTTTCAATTTTAAAAGACAACAGGAAATATTGATGGAATACCGGCTTGCTTTTAGTAAGTACGGCGAAGTAAACTGGTGTGAAGTGTTGGGTACAGTATTAGCCAACGACGAAGTTGTGAATGGTGTGAGCGAACGTGGTGGCCACCCGGTGGTAAAAAAGAAAATGCGTCAATGGTATTTACGCATTACCAAATACGCCGACCGTTTGCTGGAAGGCTTGGAAACAGTGGACTTTAGCGACAGCATGAAAGAAATGCAGCGCAACTGGATTGGAAAAAGTGTGGGGGCGGAGATAACATTCAAAGTGGTGAATGGTGAATCGTCGATGGTGAATAGAGCATCATCAAACTTTAGTTCTTCATTGACTATTCACCATTCACCATTGACGGTTTACACCACCCGTCCAGACACAATTTTTGGCGTCGACTTTATGGTGGTAGCACCTGAGTTAAATTTAGTGCAACAAATAAAAAGTGCTGATCAAGCTGCAGTAGTAGATGAATACATAGCCTATGTAAAAAGCCGTAGCGATGTAGATCGTATGGCAGAGAAAAAAATTACCGGATGCTTTACAGGGGCGTATGCCATTAACCCTTTTGATGAAAGAGAAATTCCTATTTACATAAGTGAGTATGTGCTGGCAGGCTATGGCACCGGCGCCATCATGGCCGTGCCTTGCGGCGATGAAAGAGATTTTAAATTTGCACAGCATTTCAATATTCCCATCACCAATATTATTGGCAATCATTTTAATGGCGAAGTAGCCAACGCCACCAAAGAAGCCACCTTAGAAAACTCCGGTTTTTTAAATGGCATGCAAATGATGGATGCATCAGAACTGGTGTTACAAAAATTAGAAGAACAGGGCATCGGTAAACGTAAAGTAAATTATAGAATGAGAGATGCCGGCTTTAGCCGCCAGCGTTATTGGGGCGAACCATTCCCCATCATCTGGAGCGATGGAGTGGCCATTCCTTTGGATGCAGCTGAGTTGCCGCTGGAATTACCACATGTTGATAAATATGGCCCCGGGCCGGAAGGCGAGGGGCCGCTGGCGAATATTGAGGAATGGGTTACATTATCACACCTCACCCCTAGCCCCTCTCCGGAGGAGAGGGGGACAGATGCCTCCGATAGCAAAGATTCTGACGCTTTCGTTGAGATTGAAATATCATCTAAAGCAGAACCTGGCTATTTCAATAGTACTGTACAGGAATGGAGAAATACTTTGCCTTTTGCAAAGGAAAACAGAAAGGATAAAACGGAATCAGAAGCAATTATTTGGCAAGAAGTCCGCAACAGAAAGATTGAAGGATATAAATTTAGAAGACAACATCCTGTAGCTGGTTATATACCCGATTTTATATGTTTGGAAAAAAAGTTAATTCTTGAAATTGACGGCGAATATCACAATGATGAAGACCAACAAAGATTTGATGAAGCAAGGCAAAACTGGTTAAAAGAAAATGGATTTGATATGCTCCGCTTCACCAATGATGAAGTAGTAAGTAATATAAAAGAGGTAACAAAAAAAATAAGCCAAAGCCTGCAACAGCAAAACAATCAATCAACAAATGACACGGACAATCTGAATAAAGAAAAGGGTCAAGAAATCGCAGGGTCAAACTCCCCTCTCCTTCGGAGAGGGGCTGGGGGTGAGGTCAAACGAGAAACCTCCACCATGCCCGGTTACGCCGGCAGCAGCTGGTATTTTCTCCGCTACATGGACCCGCAAAATTCCGATACATTCTGCAATAGAAAAGCCAGCGACTACTGGAACCAGGTAGACCTGTACATTGGTGGCACCGAGCATGCTGTTGGGCATTTACTCTACAGCCGTTTATGGACAAAAGTATTATTCGATTTAGGCCACATTTGTTATGAAGAACCCTTTAAGAAATTATTGAATCAGGGTATGATCCAGGGGAGTAGCAGGTTTTTTTCTTGGGTTTCATTCGGCGTTCAAATACTTTCTTCAAATGCAATTGTGCCAAGTATTAATTTATCAAAAAACTGGAATAAAAATACTCCCGAATTAAAACATAAAGTGACTCAGTTATTAATTGATCATGGAATAAATCCGAATATCGAATTTGAAATAAATCGGTCACATATTAATGTTGATATAGTTGACGGGGTTGAACTAGATATAAATGAATTCAGTAAAGGAATAAATAGAAATAGACCTGCAATGGATTATTTTATAATGGAAGATGGCAGTATTGTATCTGCTGAAAGTAAATATACTGGGAACTCCACATTTATATGTGAAGCAGAAGTTGAAAAAATGTCTAAATCAAAATACAACACTGTAAATCCGGATGAGTTGTGTAATAAATACGGCGCCGATACTTTCCGAATGTACGAAATGTTCCTCGGTCCGGTAGAAGCCAGCAAGCCATGGGACACCAAGGGTATTGAAGGGGTGCATCGCTTTTTACGCAAGCTGTGGCGCTTGTTTTTTGATGAAATAAAAGGTCCAATTTGGACTTCTTCAGCTCCCTCTCCTTCGGAGAGGGCGGGGGGTGAGGTCACTAATGCCGAACTAAAAATTCTGCACAAAACCATCAAAAAAATTGAAGAAGATACTGAGCGTTTTAGTTTCAATACAGCGGTAAGCACCTTCATGATTTGTGTAAATGAATTGTCGGATATCAAGTGCCATAAAAAAGAAATACTGGAAAATGTATTGATTTTATTGACGCCTTACGCCCCTCATATTGCAGAAGAATTATGGAGTAAGCTTGAAAACAGCGGAAGCATTTTGGACGCATCCTATCCTGTTTTTGAAAATAAATATGTAACAGAATCTTCCAAAGAATACCCCATCTCTATCAATGGAAAAGTTAGGGCTAACATCAGCATGGCATTGGACATTGAACAAACCGACGTTGAAAAAATAGTGCTGGCAAACGAAACCATACAAAAATGGCTGGAAGGCAAAGCACCTAAAAAAATTATTTATGTGAGGAATAAGATGATAAATGTGGTGGTGTAGCAAAGGGTTAATTTTTGTTGAATGTT
>JAYTTM010001087.1:0-13119 GCA_043745055.1 Chitinophagaceae bacterium
GCTAAAATTGCGGTAATGGGTGGTGAGCAGGCTGCCAAAACTTTATTGCAAATTCAAGTGGCTTCCTTAAAGGCAAAAGGCGAAGCAATAACTCCCGAAGAGGAAGCAAAAATCCTAAACGATATTACCCAACGATACAATAGCCAGACAACTACTTATTATGCAGCAGCAAGGCTTTGGATTGATGCAATTATTGACCCCGGTGAAACAAGGATGCTGATTGCAGAAGGCATTGCTGCGGCCAATCACAACCCGGATATACAGCCATTTAAAACAGGTATTTTACAGGTGTAATTTAGATGTAAAGTATCTGCCTACATCAATATAATTCCTTTGTGGGAAATTGCTTATTTTCACGCCTTTTAAAGTAGCGCAGCTACAACCAGAACACCTGTTTTATGAGTAAATTTTTTCTTCGAAATATATTGGTTTGTGCAGCTATCGCTACTGTATTTTTAAATGCTTGTAAAGATGATAGCTATTTAGCTATACCACCATCCATACCAGCACAGAATTATACAGAAAGTTTTGATAACTTCCAGGAAGCTTACGTCAATGGCTGGAGAACCAATAACAGAAGTACACCATTTGGCCGTAAATGGTACGACGTAGCTGAAGCGCCCAATTTTGGATCTGTAAATTATGTAGCCATTTATTACCCGGAATGGGAACAGGCGCAGTTTACCTTAGATAGCGCTCAATTCCCCAATACCCCGTTTCCGGGCCGCTACTGGCAACAGGCGTACGGTTCTCAACGGGCATCCAATGGATACGCTGCAACCAGTATTGCCAGTGCATCGGTAATAGGAATTGGCGCTCCACTTTCAAAATTTGATATCAGCAACTGGTTAATATCACCGGAAACGCTGCTGCAAAATGGTGATAAAATTATCTTCTACACGTATTGCAAAGGCCTTTGCCGTTTGCAGTTATGGTTAAATGCATCCAACACATTAAATGTAGGTAGCGGGTCATTTGGTAACGGCGATTTCAATATTAAATTATTAGATATTGACTCTACGTATGCAAGGGTAGAAACCAATCCATCTATGGCTTTTCCTACCGAGTGGACAAGATTTGAAGCTGAGGTTACGGGGCTTCAAAAACCGGTTAAAGGAAGATTTGCATTCAGGCATTTTCTGGAAGATCAGTTGCCCGTAAAACAATCTGCCATTAACCCCAATGATATTGATACCATTTATATACAGATACATAAATCTGTAATTGGCATTGATGAGGTTACCTACAAAAGCGAACATTGATTTTTTAAAAGAACTTAAATGAAAAATAAATTCACTTTATTAATGCTCTTTATTGGCCTGATTGTAATCATTGCAATTTCCTGCGCTAAAGAAAGAAAAGCGCCTATTGCAATAGACTATTCATTAACGGAAGAGTTTGATACAGTTAGCAATGCCCTTGCCAAAGGCTGGGTAATAGCCAACAACACAAAACCAATTGGCACCATGGGCTGGGTACAGGGCTATTTTTATGTATCCCTATACCATGGGCTGGCATTGGATAAATTGGGCTTGGGATATCCCAATAATTACGCTTATGGTGGTGGCTTTAGTGGCAACAGCCCCGCTGCTTCGGGCACTGATTTTATAATGACCACATCCGATTGCGGATATGGAGTTGCCAACTGCAGCAACTGGCTTATATCGCCGGTGCTATCGGTAAAAAATGGCGATGTGGTTAGTTTTTACACACGTACCTACGGCAATCCTGCCCTTGCCGCTGACCGGCTGGAAGTGAGGATGAATGAAACTAACAGCACTGCGGATGTAGGAAGAAACAGCAATAGTGTGGGTGGATTTACAAAAGTTTTGGTGGATGTAAACTCTAACTTTTTATTAAGCGGACCAGGATCATACCCTGCTGAATGGACTCAATTTTTAGTAAAGATATCGGGTGTACCGCTGGCAAAAAAAACCAGGATTGGTTTTAGATATTATGTTCCGGAAGGCGGCCCGCAAGGCCCCAATGGTTTGGGAATTGGCATTGATAAATTTATATTTTATTCAAACTGATAGCAAACATTTTATCCCCTGTTAAATGTTGTTACATTACGACAGGCACTTATCATTTTATACCTTACCGTTGGCTAAGCAGCATCTTACATACTATTCAAAACCTCCATCTACCCTTTTTATTTTGAGTGGAAAAACTGCGTTACTCTATTTGTTATTAGCAGCAATTTGGTTTCAGTCTTGTACTGAAAAAAAACAAAATGACAACCTTAAAACAATTGACAGTAGCGGTAAAAAGGCAAACATTCAATCGATGCTGAACATTAAACAGGCCACATTATTATTAAAAGATGGCGATCTTGTTACAAGAAGTGATGATGATTTTGAAAGCCTTGCACTACAGAATTTCTCTCAAAAAGACCGTACCTACTCTCACAGCGGAATAGCCTTTAAAGAAGATAGTGGTTTTGTAATATATCACTGTATTGCTGGCATAGAAAATCCCGATGCCGCCTGCAGAAAAGAACCCTTTGACAGCTTTGTAAACCCGGTAAAAAAAACAGGCTTTGGTATATTTCAATACCAGCTTTCAACAGCTGAAACGGAGCGGCTACATTTGCTGTTGCAACAAAATTATCAATCCAAAAAACCATTTGATATTTCATTTAATTTAAAGACGGATGACAGCCTATATTGTTCTGAAATGATTTCCAAAGGGCTTAAATATGCAACAAAGGGAAGAGTGAAAATACCTACTTCTTTTCTCCATAATTTTACTCCCAAAATAATGGGCTATCAAACCCGGCGCTTCTTTAAAACATTTGAATACGTAGCCATCGACGACCTTTACATGAACCCATTTTGCAAAGAGATTATTAGGGTAAAATACTAAGTTATGGAACACATTAAATTATATACGGATGGCTCTTCCAGGGGTAATCCCGGCAATGGAGGATATGGTGCAATTTTACTGTGGGGAAACCATCGGAAAGAACTATCGCAGGGCTTCAAACACACCACCAACAACAGGATGGAGTTGATGGGCGTAATTGCAGGGCTGGAAGCCATTAAAAAAATGGAAGTCCCGGTTATCGTATATTCGGACAGTCAGTATATTGTAAACTCTGTTGAAAAAGGCTGGCTTAAAACCTGGATTAAAACAGACTTTAAAGGTGGCAAAAAAAATGCCGACTTATGGAAACGCTATCATGCTTTATCAAAAAATTTTTCCATCAAATTTGTATGGGTTAAAGGGCATGCAGATAACCCTTATAATAACCAGTGCGACCTGTTGGCCACTACTGCAGCAGATGGAAAAAGTTTGTTAACAGATGAGGGATATATGGATAGTCTGTAAAAAAAATGCCGCCCCATTTGGAGTGGCATCAGTATAAAAAATACAACTTTTTATATAGGAACAGCTTCGCTTGCAATTGCCTTTTTATTCAACAAATAATAACTGCCAAACAACACTGAACTAAAAAACAAGGTAGCAAAGAAACTGTTTTTCATAAATGGAACACCGGCAGCTAGGCAGGTCATTAATCCATCAATCGTTTTTGGATAAGGAAGGTTATTGAGTGCTAAACCACCTCCAATCCAAACAGCAAAATTAGAAGCTACAAAGTAAAATAATACACCTGCCATTGAACCAACTAATATGCTGATCCATTTGTTTTGGTTAACAGCAAAACCAATAAAAGTAACTGCAACAAATAACAGGTAGTTAATCCACTGCCCGCCATAAAACCCTGGAATTGCGGATATATTCAATTGAAATAACACTTCATACAATACATCCGAAAGCAGCATGGAGAACAAAGGCAATAGAAAAGAATACTGCTTGTTTTTTACAATGCTGCCACTAAACAATGCCATGGCTATTTGCGGAGCAAAACCATAAGGCCTTCCTGGCATTATTCTATACAAAGATGCAATTACTACCAGCAAAACAAAACTTACTATGATTGATTTATCTATCTTCATTTGTAAAAGAGTTATGCAACAAAAGTAAGTAATAAAATGATGAATCAATTTTTTGATATAGCTTTTAAACTCAACCTTACTATCCCTTCAATAAATGCTATTTTATGGCAAAGCATATAAAAACCGGACAACTAGGCGAACAACTGGGGGCTACCTACCTTATAGAAAAAAGCTACCAGGTACTGGAAGTTAACTGGAGGCACTCCCGGTGGGAGGTAGATGTAATAGCTGCTAAAGAGAATGTGCTGCATTTTATAGAAATTAAAACAAGAAGAAGCAAGCAATTTGGATTACCAGAAGAGAAAGTAGGCAACAAAAAAATAATGAACCTGATAAATGCTGCAGAAGAATACCTCTACCAAAACCCACAATGGAAGCGGATACAGTTTGATGTTTTGGCCATTACTATCCTGAACAATAAACCCCCGGAATATTTTTTGATTGAAGATGTGTATGTATGAATGGAACTGGTTTAGGAAATCAACAATAAGGTCGGTTATATTTAATTAAAAAGTCTGCTAAGGTTTAAAGAAAAGTAATTAAACATGTCAATAATTTGTCTATTTAGTAGTATTCAAAAAGTGCTGCTTCATTCCCCGTTGCTAAGGAACTCACTAAGTAGTAATTGATCATTATATACCGTAATGAGTTTTGGGGTTATAAGATGTGTGAAGCCTACGGCTATTCTTAATTTGTGCAAGTAAAATTTATTTTTAATTGAACTTACAATTTATAAACTAAAATATTTTCTGAAGTTTTATTCAAAGAATTATATAATCTTGCATTTAAATTTAGGAGATAACAACCATACGTGGATTTATTTAAACTAATATTACACAAAAGCACAAATATTCAATAACCGGTAACTAACTACAACCACAAATCACCAACTTAACATGAGTGAGCAAATACCAACCATTAAACCACAAACCGTTTTAGTAGGCATAGTAATGGGTAGCGAAAGTGACCTCGATATTATGAAAGGTGCAGCCGAAATGCTGCGTCAATTTGATGTAGAACCGGAACTTACCATCGTATCTGCTCATCGTACGCCGGAGCGTTTACGGGAGTATGCAACCAAAGCAAAAAAGCGGGGATTAAAAGTAATTATTGCAGGTGCAGGTGGCGCTGCACATTTGCCGGGCATGATAGCCGCCAATACTATTTTGCCGGTGATTGGTGTACCGGTAAAATCTTCCAATTCTATCGACGGCTGGGATAGCATGCTGTCTATTTTGCAAATGCCTTATGGTGTACCGGTTGCAACCGTTGCATTAAATGGTGCAAAAAATGCAGGCATCTTAGCTGCGCAGATATTGGCATTACATGATACTTCTATTGCCGGTAAATTGGAGGCGTACAAAGAATATCAGGATGATATTGTAATGGAAAGTGTGAAAAATGTAAAGCGTTTTGGCTTTACCAACGAGTTTGATACATAAGAATTAAGCAAATTCGACTTTTCTCTTTGCAATAGTTTTCTTAGGCTTGTTGTGAGAAGATTTATTTTTCAACTTGTAATTTTTTATGTGTTCGCTGATTGCAAGTTCTTCTGCTTTTGTTAAAGGGCGACTTTGAATAATAAAATCTACACCTTTTGGTTCTTTAATGTGTCCCATAATTATAAATTTTTAAAATATTTTTCTACTAACATTGTTGATGCCTTTGTTTCCAAAATCATTAAGTGGTTTCCAAAGTGGTAAGCACCTAAAGTCTTTTCGTAATGCTCAATTAATTTCGTCTTAGCTGTGAAGGACAAGAAACCGTCAAACCCTCTTTGAAATGCAACCTTACAAGCAAATGCAACTAAATTTCCTGTAACGCCTTCATAAATTTTGTTTCGTGCAAGATTAAAAGGTGCACTTTCAATCAAGTCCATATAAATGTGGTCGGATTTTATTGTAAAACTAATTAAGCCTTGGATAATGTCTAGATTGTTTACAATGGTCAATTTATAAACTTCTCTGCTATTGTTGGAAAGCTCCTGTTTCCAATTGAATTTCCACCCATTTTTCTTAGTGGCTTGTTTCAAATCCTTCGTTGTGAAAGTAGAAACATCTGTTTGAAAACTGTCTCCTGATATAGTATTTTATATCGAGTTAGTTAGTTTGTCTCTAACAAAATCTAACTGAGTTTTTTTGTCCTTTTTCACTTTATAAATTTAATGAAATTTGTCTAAAAAGAGTCAAAAAAAGGTCTAGTGTCTAAATGCTTTGAGTGGTCAAATAATATGGCGTACAACAGGATATTATAGGTTTATAGTAGCTTAGGCGTTGTGAATCTAAACGATTAATCCATTTTTATTGCTCAATAAAAATGGATTTTTTTTATGGTTGAATAATTTTTAACCAGCAATTCAATATTCTTTATTTTTGTAATTATATAACATCGAATTGGATAGTTACTGTTATTTAATTACTACTTCTTTTATAACAGTTTCGCCCAGCGCTTCATTCACCCTTTCTATAATTTTATCTTTCTGGTACATCAGCTCATTTTTTAAAGGAGCTACCTGCGATTCGATAAATAAAGTCTGGTTAACAATTTTAATTTTATCTGTGTATTTAGCAATTGTTTTACCCATTATTTTTTCCCACACTTCTTCAATTTGTGCTGCATGTATACCATTCTTTAAGCGGCTTTGTTTTAAAAATTGTTGTAAAGCATCCTGCATTGAATATTCACCCATACAGTAAAAGTAATTTGTTTTTTGTCAAAAGAAAAATAGATGATCAAGTTGAAATGGCTACCTTAATCATATGTTGAATATTATAAAAACCTGCAGTTTTATGTAGCCGTTATTAGTTTCTGATTAAATCCGTTTTTAATAATGGCTCCAGTTTCTTTACCTATTCCTGTAATAGATATCATATTTAACGGAAATTCAAGCAGCACGTGACATAAGCTTAAAAAGTACAGCCATTGAAGGCCAAGCGCATAATTATAGCCATACAAAGCAAGGGAAACAACCCATAAAACCAGCACAACAATAAATCGAATTTTTGGCACTTTATGCCAGCGGATAATTTCGGTTTTGCTAAACCAGTTTAAATAATGATACGTATACGCAAAAGCGATAAAACGCATTAGAAGAATACCTGCCTGCGAATGAAAAACAACATTGGCAGCATTACTAAAATCAAGTACTGGTTTTTCTGTGCCTTCGTAAACCATCAGGTTACCTGCAGCATCTTTCATTTGAGGAAATTGAACTCCGAACATTTCCCTTAGAAAAGCGAGGTTGATATCAAAGAACCCTTCACCACCTGCTTTGTAAGAATCTTGTCCATATTGGGTAACCGCCACAAAAATCCTGTCTTTAAATAAAAAGAATAATAACAAGGGACATAATATGAAAATGATAAAAGAAATTAAGCCGCTTTTACTTCGGTTTTTTAAAGCACCAAATAAAATAAAAAAACCGGTAAATACATACACATGAACCAAAGTGGGTACTAATGCTCCAATAAAAAATGCAAAGCCATCCCTTTTATCAGGTTGAAAAATTACATTGGAAATGAGCAGTATAAATAACAGCCCCACAATTTTTATAATAGCATTTTTTACAAACACCATTAAAAGCGAACCAGCCAGTGCTACGAAAATTATTTTATTTCCAAAGTTGCTTCCCAACGGCCAGTTCCAGCCATTTTTATAGGCAATGTTTTCAAATAATATTAATGCCCCGATAGCCCACATTACAATGTGGTCGTATTTTCCTTTGGTAAAATACTGCCTGTCGTGAAGCCAGCTTATTTCCGTTAGATAGTGTAGCGGCCCCATTACAGCATAAGCAAATAAAAAAACTTCAAAGGGCATTATAAAAGCTGCTATACAACTTGCCAGCATAAGGCCCATGTTTACAACATTAATCCCGGTATCTTTCATCATACTTCTAAAATATTTTTATCGGGGAACAAATTGGTTGCAGTTTCTTTCCTTTGTGTAAATATAATATAATGAGTTTGCAAAAATCAGCGCTTGAAAACTGGTTTAAAAAATATAAAATTTGAAAGTGATTGATAATTCAATTGCAAAAAATGCCATCTAAGTAACGTAAGTTGTTTCCAATAATAAAAGAAGAGGCCTTAAGTATAAAGTCACCCTCATTAAAAAGTTTCGTTGGGGTATCGCCTTTGTTTGCTGTTTAAAAATTTATTCCCGATTATTTCGCTAAGTGGTTTTTGATACACTTTGCTTTCTACCCATGATATGATATCGAGGTAGGCAAATGTTCTTGTTTGAAAACGGTTCTTTTCCAGCTTTTTAATGCTGTGAAGAAAATTCTCCAGCTCCTGTTTAATTTTACTCCTCGGTTGCAGAAAAGAATTGCGAAGGAACTTAAACATGATTTCTTCTACTACAGTTAGATTGCCCATTTTAGCCATATAACGGTATACAGATTTCACCAGTGAATCAATAATTTCAAAATTACCCAACTCATAATGAGCCATTAAATGCAGCAGCCTTGAGTAGCATTGAAGATCTATCCTTAAATCAATATTGTCATTGATTATTATTTGTAGGTAATCTATGGCTACATCGTAATTGCCACTGCCAAAATAAAGGTTGGCAATTTTGTAATTAAATACAAGGATGCGGTGGTTATCCAGGTATATATCATATTCTTTAAGTTTAGCTTCCAGTTCAGGAACCATTTTTAGTCCTTCAGCAAAAGTTCCCAGCATAAAATGCTGGTTAATGGTAGCGCTGTTGATGTAAATAAAGGTTTGAATCCGGTGGTTATCGTGGTGATTGGCCAGGGGTGTAGCAGCAAACTCCTTAAACTCTTTCAACGTAATTTCAAAACCTTTAAAGTTCCTTAAATCAAAGTGCGCATTCAGCAGATTGTGCAGGCCTTTAATATAGTAACCGGTTTCTACTTTTATCATTAAAGGTTGTTCATTAAAGATGTTGTTCCATTTTTGTGCGTAGCGGTAGTACATTAAAAAATCTTGCCTTATAAAAGCATACCAGCAATAGCTTTGGTACAGGTACAGTCTTTCGTAAAAGCCCGTTTGCATAGATGCATTCTCAGGCATATTTTTATTAAAAAAAACAGTTACGCCTATTTCATCTTTTTCATTGCGGGCATGGCCATTTTTAATGTAAAAGCTGTATAGTTGTAATGCCAAATTACTCATTCTGGCAACCATGTCTACTCTTATATTTACTTCTACCGCTTCATTAGCTAAAATAGTCCCCTTATCCTGCATACTTCTGGTAATATGCAATGTTTCTATTTTCTTTTCCCAGGATATTACCTGTGTTAAAAAATTATACTTGTAGTGTTCTTTTGCAGTTTCTTTTGCTTTCTCCAGAATTTTTAGACTTTGCTGGTACAATCCTTTATTGTATAATATTCTTGCATAGTCCAACTGTTCATTTAACTGCATATCTATACTGTCTGTACTTTTTAATAGCCGGAGGCTGGCAAGAAGTTGCTTGTATAAATGTACTTTGGTATTGGAAAGCTGTGGCTTTTTTATAGAGATAAGTTTTTTTAATAAAACTGCTTCATCATATTCATCCAATTTATCCAGCGCATCAAATAATTCAATTATTTTAAGGTCTTCATTAGAGGAGCTCCGCTTGATATAAAGTTTAAAATTTCTCTTCTCAGCCTTTTCTAGTGAGTGAACCAATTGAAATAATGTATCTGTAAAACGGCTGGGCATCATAAATAAATTTAGTTACAAATCAATGCTGCAAAGGGTTGCAAAAATAAACCCTGGTTTAAGCATAATAATTTACGCTGTAAGTTGATAAAAAAGTAATCCTATCTTCTCTTACTTTTGAAAAAGAATAAGAAAAGATAGGAAATTATAAACAGGCAATCATTAAAATAAGCAGGCAATCGATACTGAATTTTGCATTTAAATGCAAATATTTTAGAAACTTCAAATAAATATTATTCTAAGATTTTTCATATGGCAAGCAATCGTTAAAGTTCTTCCGTTTCTACGGAGGAACATTTTTTTTATTGGCGCATAAAAGTAAAGTAATTTTTTTTAATAGTAATATGATTTACTCAAAATTTACTTTAAAGGCTGGTTTTTAATTTGCAACGATAAAATCCGGCTTTTTAATAAAAATGCTGTTGTATTTAAACCTGATATTACTGCCAACCTGAACCTGCCAATTGCTCATACCTTTCACCACCTTTGGAAAATAAAAACATTTTAATTCAATTGTTCCAAAAATCAGGTTTTCATTTCGTGTACGAACCCCGGCTCCCAAAGCACCAAATACGCTGCTTTTTTTAAAAGACTGATTAAAAGGTTTAATTACACATAAATCTCCAAATGCAAACGGGGCAAAGCGAAATCCCCAAAATTTACGAAGGTTATAAAATACAGTTTCAATTTTGCTGGTTGCTCTAAAGTCTGCATTTATATTAACAAAATTAAAGTAAGGTAACCCAAATTCGCTTTTCAAATATAAGGGTTGGTTTAGTACAGGGTTAAATTGCCTTGTAATTCCAAAGCTGTAAAATTGCCTGTTATACCAATTAGGATTTATTTTTTTTAACCGTGTAAAATGATCAACATTTAACAGCAGGTCAACATCCTCTAATCCTCCTTTGTAAGAGAAGCCACCAAATCTTAAGGTGTAGGTGCTAAAAAATCCTTTTTTGTTAAAATGAGTTCGTGTTCCTTCAATTGAGTAGTATGGCCTCATTCTGCTGTTGTTGCTGATACTATCTTTTTTATTGGTGATACCTGCGGTAACTGCAGCTGTAAATCCTTGCGGCACATCCTCATTTCTTCCAAAGCCATAGATGAAATTGGTGCGGTAAAAATTTTGTTCAAAAATATTAAATGACCCCAGTATTCCTGTGATATCTGAGTACCTGTAATCAAATATACGCCGCACATTTAGCGGTAAGTGAGTGAATTGCTGATATAAACCACGTATTGCAATAAACTTTCTCTGTCGGCTTTGCATATTGGTTTTTCTCAACCCATTTGTGCCAAAATTATATCCATACCATCCATCTATTATATGGTAACTATATTTAAAATCACTCAGATAAATGGAATCCTCTTTGTAGGCATTGCTAGTTTTACTATAAGCTAATTCCAGTGCTCCAACCCATGGTATATAGGCTGTTACCAATGGTTTTTCAAAATGAGTATAAAACGTAACTTCCTCGTTTCTGCCGCTGTTAAATGCATTTTTAAAGGTTTGAAAACCTACTGTCCAGTTTATAAATGAACCCTTGATATTTCGGTTTAAAAATTCTGCACCATAACCAATTTTTGGTTTTCTATCGGTATCATATAAAGTACGAATTAATAGTCTGGATCCCGATCCTGATATATTCTCATTCTTCAATTCTACCTTATATTTTTTGGAATTTACCAAATCAAAACTCCCACCAATTGGAAAATTGTCTTTACTAAGTACTATTACATCTACCTCCTCACTATTACCAGCCGCAGATTCTACTTTAAACAAGGCGTCCTGTATGTAAGGTTGATCTCTCAAAAACCTTTCATTATCCGCAAGCAGGTAAGGATTTAATAAATCACCGGCTTTAAAAAACAGATTATTATTAATAACTTTTTCTCGTGTTTTGTTATGTAGCATGTTAGCTACAATTGCTCCAAAATTGTTATTGTATTTTGTAGTGTCATAAATACCTCTTTCAAAACCCAGCCTAAGTACCCTTACACTCCTGATAAACTTACCCGAGTAGGCCATAAAGGGATTTACTTTTTGTATAGGTTCAGGATCATTACTATTGGTTGAAATAGTTTTTGCCAATTCCCCTATCAGGCCCTTTTTTTTTGCCAGAAAAAAAGTATCGGTATTGCCGGAAGTTTGTTGTCCGTAAATAGGATTGCCAGTAAAGGCCAATAGCACAACAACCAATAAAAGCAATACACTCGTTTTAAACATGGTACATTTTAAATTCCCTAACATAAAGGTACCGATTTGAAAAATGTGGAACAAAACGCCTTTCAATTTGAGTAGTTCCAATATCGAAAACCATAAAATTTTGAATGAAGCTGATTGGCAAATGCCCTTAAATAAAATTCAGCTTTTAACGTTTTATTATGGTGAATAGTTTAAATAGTTTTTTTCGGTAACTATAAGACGTGTAACTTTGCGCCCAATAAAAAAATGCTGCATTTTATTTGGTTTTAACAACCATTGTCTGCCTGAAAAAAATACCCGCTACAGCCCATTATCATTGACTATTTGCGGGTGAAAATTATTACACTTTTAAATTTTAATTGTATGAAACAATACGAAACAGGTATGCCCATGCCTCAAAGCAAAAATGAGCTGAAAGATTTATTTATAGAAACAAAAGAAACAATATTTACAGGTGAGCTGGAAAATGGTAGCAATAAAGTTTTTGCAGCCGTTGATTTGTGGAATTGTCATAAAAGACTGCGTACAACCGCTCAAATGAGAAGAAGATTAAATTAATTTTCCATTAAAAGGCTTACAATTTATAAAAAAATTATTAGCATTGCCTTAGCCATGCTTTTTTTAAATGTTTTTAAATAGAATAGATCGTTTTTTAAATTTAGATAGATCAACATTATGTAGTTTCACAGCTGTATTTAACATACCTGTTTTGATTTGTTCTTTATTCATCAGAACAAATTCTTTCAATCATTGTAATGCAGTAGCAATGTATTTACTAAAAATTCACAATGGTACAAGCCTATAACTTTTTAGCGTCCTGGCAACTGTTTCCTGAAAAAGGCACCTACGAAAATGGCAACAGGCCTAAGTCTGGTATTTATAAAATTGAAAGTAGCAGCAGTAAAAAGGAACTTTCAATAAGCTTAAATTGGGTAACCTTAGAAAATCAGGCTTTTACATTTGACTACCTTGTAACAGCAGATGCTGAGGCATATTCTTTTGCGGATAAAGATTTTGCAGAAACAGTAACAGCTGATTTTATTGATGCTTTGTGCCTGGAAATTATCTTTAAAAAAAATAACGAAAGTGTATTGTCTGTTCGGCATGAACTACAGCCAAACGGATATTTAAAAGTAATACAACAAGGCACTACCAGCGAGGGAAAATCTTACATTAATTCAGAAATATATCACAAGCAATTGAGTGTGGTACCGTACTCTACCAGTGTAAGCGGAGCAGTAATAAAAGCCACTGAGGAAGGGGTGATTCGGCACAA
>JAYTTM010001088.1:0-3500 GCA_043745055.1 Chitinophagaceae bacterium
TGCAAGGATTCTATCGAAAAAATAAATTATTTCAAAATTCAGGATGTAAATGCATCTTTCAAAATCAATGATTCTGTAGGAACCTGCGTGCCTTTTAAAGTTTCCTTTAACAACACATCACAATTTGCAACATTCCAAACATGGAATTTTGGTGATAGTATTTTATCTAGTTTGGTTAACCCAACCCACTACTTTACAGCCCCCGGAACTTACCTGGTAACACTTAAAGCAAAAAGAATTGGAAACTGCGAAAGTGTAGCAACCAAAACAATTGAAATATTTGTAACAACTGCATCATTATCGTACAAAGCTAAGCAGGGTTGTGCTCCTGTAGAAGTTAGATTTAAAGTTTCAACATCTGCAAAAGTGAGCTACCTGTATGATTTTAATGATGGCAATACATTTGAAAGCTCAGATTCCAGCTACACCTACAATTATACATTACCTGGCAGTTTTATTCCCAAAGTAATTTTAAAAGATTCTTCTGGTTGCCTTGCAGTATTACAGGGTACAGACAGTATTAATATTTTTAGCAGTAAAATTAATTTTGGTGTAAATGATACCAAATTCTGTGATGTTGGAAATGCTATATTCACAGACTCTACCCTCTCGGGAAGTACAGTAACAAATTACAACTGGAGTTTTGGTGACGAAACATCTTCCTCATTACAAAATCCTACCCATAAATATACCACAACAGGTAATTATACAGTAGGACTAATCATCCAAACGGCTTATGGCTGTAGGGATACGCTGGTTAAAAATAATTTTATACAATTGGCTACAAATCCGAAGATAGGCATCACCGGTAAAAATATTTTTTGCGGGCCGGCAGAGGCATTATTTCAAGGCATTTTAATCAGTTCAGATACATTGGCCGTACAGTGGCAATGGGAATTTGGAAACGGAAATACTCCTGCTGTTCAAAATCCTCCACCACAACTTTATAAAACCCCAAATACCTATCCAGTTCAATTAATAGCCACCAGCAAAAGCGGTTGTGCGGATACTGCAAAAACATTGGTAATTATACACCCACTACCTAATACTTTTGCTGGTAATGATTCCACTATTTGCCTTAACAATACCATACAACTACAGGCAACGGGTGCCAATTATTATGTTTGGAAACCACTTACATTATTAAGTTGCGATAGCTGCAGTAATCCAATTGCTTCTTTAACTAACAACACCAGTTTATATGTAAAAGGCAGTACAATTTTTGGTTGTGAAACAACAGACACTATATTTATTAAGCTGAAAAAACCTTTCGTTATAAATGGTTTGCAGCCATCTGATACTATTTGTGGAAATAAGAAAATACAACTATTTGTAAGCGGAGCAGAAAATTATATTTGGTCGCCAGCCAACGGGCTAAATAATGGCAACATTGCTAACCCTGTTGCATCGCCAATTGTAAGCACTATCTATAAAGTAACAGGGTATGATAGCAACAATTGCTTTAGAGATAGCGCATTTGTAAACCTGCTGGTATTTAAAAATCCTACGGTAAATGCCGGAGAAGATAAATTAACCAGTATTGGAAAACCTGTAATGATTACCCCACAATTTTCTAGTGATGTAACGCAATGGTTATGGGAGCCTGCAACGTATTTAAGTTGCACTAACTGCCCCAGCCCTGCCGCCACACCGGAATTTAATACAACATACAAACTCACGGTTAAAAATGATGGGGGTTGCCTGGCCAGTGATAATATGACTGTTAAACTTACCTGCGATAAAAGTAATTTATTTATCCCAACTGCTTTTACACCCAATAACGATGGCTTAAATGATTTCTTTTATCCGATGAGTGCAGGTGTATTTAAAATACAATCATTAAGGATATTTAACCGGAAGGGAGAGTTGGTTTTTCAAAATGGAAGTTTTAAACCCAATGATAAAACTAAGGGATGGGATGGCAAATACAAAGGACAGATTGCTGATGAAGGAAATTATGTTTACTCCATTGAAATCATTTGTAATAATAACAATTCATTAAGTTTTTCTGGAAATATTTTGCTGTTAAAGTAATAAAATTTTACAGCAGCCGTTTAGTAAAAGACGCAAGTCAATATCCAAACACCAAACAAGAATCCTATTTTATGAAAACAATACTACACAAATTTGTGTGGGGTATGTTACTTCTTTTTGCCTCATCACAAGCACAATGCCAGGATATACATTTTTCACAATTTTTTGAAGCACCACTTTTACGCAACCCGGCATTAGCAGGTTTATTTACAGGTGATTTAAGAATACAGGCAGTATATCGCACACAATGGCAAAGCGTAACTGTTCCATATCAAACTACTTCTTTAAATGGAGAATATAAATTACCTATTGGAAAAAGTGAAGATTTTTTAACACTAGGTGGCCAAATATTATATGATAAAGCCGGCACAGTTGCAATGACTTCTACGCATGTAATGCCAGCCATCAACTATCACAAATCTTTAAGCGCTACCCGCAATATGTACCTATCACTTGGATTTATGGGAGGATTGGTGCAGCGTAGTTTAGACAGAAGCAAAATAACTACCAACAGCCAGTTTGATGGTAACGCATACAATGGAGGTTTGGCAGATGGAGAAACATTCGCAAGTACTTCTTACAGCTATTTTGATGGAACTGCAGGCCTTAGTTTTAATACACAAATAGGAGATAATCCGGACGACAATATATTTTTCGGAGTTGCTTATCATCATTTTAATAAGCCATCCAACATTAGTTTTTATGGCAATACTAAATTAGAGATGACGCCTAAATGGGTTTACTCTGCTGGCGCAAGAATGAATACTTCTGAATACTCCTATGTAACATTTCATGGAGACTATATTTCACAAGGACCACAAACCCAGGTTATTGGTGGAATGATGTATACGTACAAACTGGATGATAGCTTTGATCCGAAATTTTTAATACACGGAGGTGCATTTATCCGCTGGAAAGATGCCATCATCCCAGTAGCTAAAGTTGAAATGAGACCGTTAGCAATATCAGTAAGTTACGATGCAAACGTATCTCAACTATCTGCAGCAACCGGCGGTCGGGGCGGTTTTGAAATGTCGATTTCTTATCAAAAATATATCAACAGAGACAACTCAAGCAAAGAAGCTGTGAGGTGTCCAAGATTTTAAATTATCTAAACCCATAGTCCGAAGGTCGTAGCCTAACTACAAGAGCTTTTGTTTTTATGGATTGTTTGGATAATTAAAGCCCCAGGGATGGGGCTTTTTTGTGTTCGCTATATTTTTATAATTGATTAATCAATTATACATTAAACCTGAAATGCATTACATCACCATCTTTTACCAGGTACTCTTTTCCTTCAATTCTTAATCTGCCATTTTCCCGGCAGGCAGCCTCTGATTTGTATTGTAAAAAATCATCGTAGGCTATTACTTCAGCTTTAATAAAACCTTTTTCAAAATCTGTGTGTATCACACTGGCAGCCTGTGGTGCTTTCCAACCCTGGTGTATTGTCCAGGCCCTCACCT
>JAYTTM010001089.1:0-3497 GCA_043745055.1 Chitinophagaceae bacterium
ACATTTGATAAATTAAGCACTTTTACCTATGCCAGTTCCAGTAACCAGCAAAATGTATTGGATCTTCCGTATGGCAGCCTTGCTTTTTCAGGAACTGCCTCAAAAAAGTTACCGGCTACAATAACTATAACAGGCAAGTACACAATTTCGGGTGTATCTCCCGACGTTACTACTAATTCAAACAAATTTACCTATGCAGGCACCAGTGCCCAAAACATTGGCGTAGGCAGCTATTATGATCTTTTTATCACAGGTGATAGGGGAGGTAATATTATAACTTTGGGGCCATCATCATCCGTTTCGGGAACTATCAATATTGCCCATGATTTTGATGTCACAAGTCTAACTAATTACTCAGATCCATCTGGTTATCTTAGTTATACTACTGTAAATTATACTTCTGCTTTGGTTGTTTCCCCACAAACCATTACGGGCTTTCGTTACCCATTTTCTATTACAAATACTGGCAATGGCAGCAGGATTTTAGATAACAGGGGAGGCGGTCCTTCAGGTAACCCTAAATATATAATCTATTGCCGAACTATAACGAGGGGTTCAGGAGCTTATACAATTGCCAACTCCAAGGTGAATTTTTATGCTGTTGGTGTGGCAAATCCGCTCCAACTATATTTTAATTATAAGGAGCCTTTTTACGACCTTGAGTTTAGTGGCAATCAGCTGGGTAAAGGATTAGAGTTTATGCCTGGGGAAATTTATATTGCGGGAAAGCTTACTTTCTCAATGATTAATTACAAGCAAGTCTTAAATAAAGATGCTTATTTTGTATTTAATGGTACTGAATCGCAAACAATTCCTGCATTTAAAACAAACCTTATAGCTCAGCAAACACCTACTTTTAAATACCCTAATGTAGTGGTAATGGGAGGAGGCAGGAATGTTACTTTAGGCGGGTTAGGAACTGATACTATCGGAATATTTGGAAGTTTCCAGGTTCCCCGTACGGCGGCATATAATGCTTCACTTTTTAATAATCCACCCTCAGCAACTTCATCAATTCCTGCTTTCTCAGCTGGAAATGGATTTATTGTTTCAGGCAGTACAGTTAACTTTAGTACGGGCTCTGGCCTTATACCAAAACTGATTCCTTCATCAGGGTTAAATAACTATAATAACATTGCTGTTACCAGTGGAACCCGCATTTTAGAAAGTGACATGACCATGAGTGGTAATTTATCTATAGGTGTAGATTCTGCAACTACTACTACCGGTATTTTATCTCCTGCAACCTTAAAGATTGGAGATGCAGGCAGCAACAGAATATTTAACGTACTGGGTAGTGTAAGGGTTTCTGCTACAACGTCAAATTCATTAAATACTGCCCAGTTGGATATGAATACTGGCACAAGTGGTGCTACAACAATGTATGTATCGGATAGTTTAAATATAAAACCACAGGGGCAAATAACAAGTACCGGACAATCTAATGGTAACATTGTATTTAAAGGGATTTTACCACAAACCTATAGCAGCAGTTCCACTTTAAAAAATGGCTTTGTTAATTTTCAGGTTGGTGATGGTGTTACAACTAGCAAGCTAACGTTACTAACTACAATGGATTTAATCAGGTCAGGTCCCATTGTTGATATTCCAAAAATAGGAACCCTTACCGTATTGCCCAATGATTCGTTGGATTGTGGAATTTATAACATTGTTAGTAATTTAAATAATGGAGCCACTGGTAATGCAAAATTTGATTTGCAAACAAACGCTACACTAATAACTTCAAACACTGGTGGCATCGAAGGTGCAGCAACAAGCGGCACCGATGGTACCATCAGTGATGATATTACAAAAGTGGTAAAAACCTACCACCCCGCTGCTAATTATATATTTAATGGCGCAACTACCACACCATTTCCTACCGCAATTTCAAATATGGCGAATCTTACCACCAATGCCAATGTTACATTAAATAAAGCAATTATCGCCAGTGGTACACTTGATCTAACTGCATCAATTTTAACACAGGCAGCAAACAACCTTCAGTTTTCTGGTTTAACAAGTACTACCGGTAAAATTTATGCAGATAAAAATTCAACATTAACCATTAACGGTAGTGTTGGTACTGTGGGCACTTTGCGATTTGCAACAGGAGGAAATATAACCGGGGAGTTTAACATTACCAGAGGAGTAACTGTACCGTTGGGTTCTGATTTAACAATAGAAAAATCTCCTTCAACAGGTAACCTAACTACTGGTACAACTTCTTCTATTCTAGACATAAACGGAAACACCTTAACTATCAATGGTACTATTAGCGGTTCCGGAGCGTTGAGTGGTTCTAATACTTCAAACCTAACGTTAGGTAACACTGTATCGGCGGGTACTATAAATTTTACAACAGGCAAACAACTTTTAAAAAATCTTATTTTATTAAATGGAGTTTCTGCAATTTTAGGAACTCCTTTAGATATTACTGGTGGTACTGGTATCAATAGTGAAGGCACAGTAAGTGTTACCGGCACTTCAATGTTAACGTCTAATGGCAACCTTGCCATAAAATCTAACGCTAATGGTACTGCAAGAGTAGCCCAAGGCTCTACTACTGGTGGGTACATAATTGGAGATGTTACAGTAGAACGTTTTTTGAGTGCTAAAAGGGCCTGGAGGTTTTTAGCCGCACCTACAGTAGGACAAACAATTAAACAATCATGGCAGGAAAATCAGGCTGCTGGTGTAAATCCAGGTACTGGTTTTGGAACAATCATAACTTCAAATATTGGAGGATGGGCCGCAGCAGGGTTCGATTTTTCATCACCAAGTGCTTCTTTACTTACCTATAATGCCACAACAAATACATGGGTAGGTGCAGCAGCAACCAATGTTGCCATATCATCGTTATCAGGCAATACTTCCTATATGATTTTTAGCCGTGGCGACAGGTCGGTATTACCTGGTATGGGTACAGGTGCAACACCAACTACTGTGTTAGTTAGAACAAAAGGAAGTTTGTTTCAGGGTAATTTACCAGCAGTTACTGTAGCAGCAGGCAAGTTTGCAGCTATTGGCAACAACTATGCGGCAGCCATTGATTTTAGTTTATTAACTAAGCTGAATATAGCTGAGTCCTTTGATGTTTGGGATCCCAAATTAGGGTCATTAGGGGCATGGGTTAAGTTTGCTTTTGTTAATGGATGGAAGCCTTTAATTTCCGGAGGCACGTATGATATTAATACTGCTAGTCAAAGAATAGAATCTGGCCAGGCATTTATGGTATACAATGCAACAGCCAGCAGTGGATCTGTAACGTTGGTTGAAGGCAGTAAGATAGCTCAAAGCCAGTTAGTTTCAAGACCAGCTGGCATTTCTGGTGCAACCTGGCAAATTTTTAAATCCAATTTGTATAATATCAGCGGTAGTAATAACAATATGATTGACGCTAATGTAGTAGTATTTAGTAACGATTACTCCAATGAAATTGATGGTAAAGATGCTTTGAAGATGACCAATTTTACGGAAAATTTCGGAATTCAAAA
>JAYTTM010001090.1:0-13082 GCA_043745055.1 Chitinophagaceae bacterium
CCAAAATTAAGCATAAGGGTAGGTGTAAAATTAAGGCCATCATCATCATTCAATAAACCAGTCCATTCAAAATTATGGCCTACGGAAAAAATCATTGAAAAAGATTTAATATTAAAACTGGCACTATCATAAAATTTCCGCCTGATGTTGTTGGCAAGGGAATCCTTTGTTTTTACTTGTTTATAAACGCCGGAAGCATAATCGAATGCAAGCCCGGTTTCCAGCCAATATTTTTTGTAGCTAAAATAGCCATATAAGTCATTTTGAACTGGTATGGCGTAGGTGGAATACAAATCCTTAACAAAATAGTGAGTATAGGCAAGTCCTGTAATGAAGTCTTTATTGCCGGAATAGTCGTAACCCGGAGAAAGAGATACCTGACTTACACCAAAACCCTTTTCAACATCATTTAATAAATTGACAGAGGCAGCGATGCTAAAACCCGATTTATGAAAATAACTTAGAGTTGGTGTGTAAACCATTGTGCCGGTAGTATTTTGTTTTGCATTTAAGCTTCTATTGCGCACATTAAAAAGCCTGTTACCAATTCCAATATCAATAGAAGCATAACTAACTGGGTTATCATCTGAATGTAATAAATCGGAGAGCTCTTTCAATACTGCCGAAGTATCAATAACAGCATTGCTTTTGGCACCAGTAACCTGTGCATCAACCTTAATTAGAAGTAAAAAGAAAAATACTATTACAAGTAAACACTTTGACATAAGTAAATTTTATACCCACAAAATCATTAGACTTAAAAAAATTATATAGTTTAATAGCTCAAAAATAATTTATATCGAAGTATGAACCAGAAATCGAATATTATAATTCATTGATTAAGCTGTATAATTATTTAAGTTAATTAACGCATTAAACAACGGAAAATTGCATTTGATGTAGCATTGAATCTCTATAAATCAATACTAAGTTAAGCGCTGGCATAAAACCAGGAATTAAAATATTAGTGCTGTTATATGTAGCCCAAAATGTACAATTGAAAACCCGAAGCTGATAACTATACTGTTTTATCCACAAAAAACCCTACATTTGCGGCCATTATTTATTAACGAGTATTGCATGAGGTGCCCTAAGGGCTGTTGATGTTAGTATTTACTTGTACAGTTTTAGGAGTATCGAGTAGTGTAGCAACAGGCAAATTAGCATATCATGTAAGCGAAAAAAAAAATTACATGAATGCATTTGAAGCCTTAGGCTTAAACGAAGAATTGGTACAAGCCGTTACCGCATTAGGATTTGAAACCCCTACACCGATACAGGAACAAGCCATCCCCATTTTACTTTCTGGCACTACGGATTTTGTAGGCCTTGCGCAAACAGGAACTGGTAAAACAGCTGCTTTTGGTTTGCCGTTGTTAAACCTAATCAACAGGGCAGAACGCCATCCGCAGGCATTGATAGTATGTCCTACAAGAGAACTCTGTT
Organism: Chitinophagaceae bacterium; assembly: GCA_043745055.1. GTDB lineage: Bacteria > Bacteroidota > Bacteroidia > Chitinophagales > Chitinophagaceae > Ferruginibacter. The sequence goes on from JAYTTM010001090.1 coordinate 1,447, forward strand.
TGCAAATCACCAACGATTTAGGCACTTTTACTAAATTCACCAAAGGGGTATTTACAGAAGCTGTGTATGGTGGAGCATCTATCACCATGCAAATACGCAACCTTAAAAAAGGTGTGCAAATTGTAATTGCAACGCCAGGCAGATTGATTGATTTGATTGAACGCAAAGCAATTGACTTACAAAAAGTAAAATACGTAGTATTGGACGAAGCAGATGAAATGCTGAACATGGGCTTTAGGGATGATATTGATTTTGTTTTAAAAAATACAATCAACAGGGAAAGTATCTGGTTGTTTAGTGCTACCATGCCACCTGCAGTAAGGGCTATTTCTAAAAACTTCATGAGTAATCCAAAAGAGATTACAGTAGGTAAAAAGAATAGCGGAAACGTTAACATCGATCATCAATATATAACGGTAGCAGCGCACCACCGTTACGAAACACTGAAACGCTACATTGACTTTAACCCGGGTATGTACGGTATTATTTTTACCCGTACCAAACTGGATGCACAGGATGTAGCTGAAAGACTGGTTCAGGAAGGGTATGAAATTGAAGCTTTACACGGTGATCTTACACAGCAACAGCGAGATAAAGTAATGGGGCGTTTTCGCCAGAAAAAATTACAATTATTGATTGCAACAGATGTTGCTGCAAGAGGTATCGACGTAGATGGTATTACGCATGTTATCAATTTTGAATTACCGGATGACATGGAAGTATATACACATCGTAGTGGACGTACTGCAAGAGCTGGTAAAACAGGTATATGTATTTCTATTGTTCATACCAGGGAATCATTTAAAATTAAACAACTGGAACGCATGGTAAATGCACAGTTTCATAAAATGGATGCACCAAGTGGTAAGGATGTTTGCCGCAAACAGTTTTTTCATTTTATGGATAAACTGATGCAGGCCGATGTATCTCATGGTGATTATGAAACTTACATGGCAGACCTGATGGAAAAATTTAAAGATGTAAGCAAAGAAGAAGTTTTACAAAGAATAGCAGCGTTGGAGTTCAATCACTTTTTAAAGTATTATGAACATGCTGATGACCTGAATGCAAACAGCCGTAGTAGTTACAATCAACGTGAAAGCAGTAGTGCAGGCAGAGAACTAACTGGCAGAAGCGACAGGGCAGAAAACAGCCGCAGTTCAAGGCAGCGGGACAATGGCTATGCAAGACTCTTTATAAACCTTGGTACCAAAGATGGTTTTTATAAATCCAGTTTTTTGCAGTTCATCCTGGATGAAAGTAATCTTAACAAAGAAGTGTTGGGCAAAATAGATATGAGAGATATGAATAGCTGGATAGAAGTTGATAAAGCTGCCGCACCAAAAATGATTAAAAGTCTGGATGGCAAAAAATACAATGGCAGGCAGGTTAGAATGAATGAAGCAGACGGTGGTTTTAAAAGAGCCGGTGAAGAAGGAACTGAAAGAAGTGAAGGACGATCTGATAGCAGGCCAGAAGGCAGACCTGAGGGAAGAAAGCGCATTCCAATGAGAGTGAACAGAGATTAACTTTTCAAGAATATTATATTCTTTAAGGGCCGAAACAACTATTTGTTTCGGCCCTTTTTTTAATATCACTTGTGTATTAGTGTGGACTGGTATTGAGTTAAGATAATAAGGTCTGTATTATTTGATGAACAATTCTACTAAGGTTTATTGTTAATGGTTTAGAAATTTGCAGGCACCAATCTGGCTTTCGCTTATTAATGGGAAAGTATTTTTTTAAACAAATTGTATAATAAAAGTTGAGAAAGATTTACCGCTCAATGGCTCCGAAAAATATCGGAGTAGAATGGCCGGATAGCAGTTGAAAGCCCGGTGAGGGAGGCCCTTTCATGCTCCCCAAAAGGGAAGAGTTGGCTGGGCTGCGGGGCTGGATATAAGCCGTTTAAGATAGCTATCGGAATGTAACGAATAGCTCCCGATAAAAAACCGGGACAAGCGCAACTAAATTTGATTGAAAGCAAATGCTAATAGCCCATAGCTATTGTAACCCATGCAATTAAACCCATGGCCAAAAGTTTATTAGTCCATTATTAGGAAAACCATCCATTCGATAGAGTTTTGCAAAGGATTCTATAAAAATATATAGTTGATTTTCAAATAGTTAAATTAACGGCACAGTAGTAGAGTTATCGTAGCAAACGTACTACAATGAAAACTACTACACAAACAATTTGCATCAAACAAATTAAATTTGCATTGCTGCTACTAACAGCGGTATCTTCTTCAATTACCTCAAATGCCCAGTTTAGAACTTACTCTAAAGTATTTTCTGATAACATAAAAGGGGGTACTACTATGTTTGGCAATACACTTACACATATTGTAACTGCAGGAGTAGCTGATACTGCCAAAATGAATAACAACAGAGCCAATGGAAACAGCATTTATGGCAACGATAATTCAAATATTCAATATGTGGATATTGATGGCAATACCGGCGTTGGTGCAGGTACCAGGAATTCATCGTCTGCTGACCTTTCATTACCAACCGGTGCCAATACAATTAAGTTAGCCAGACTTTACTGGGGTGCCCAGGTTAAAAAAAGTGATTTTAATCTGGATGTTGATAGCTTAAAAAGAATTAAAATAAGATTTGGAAATAGTGGTACCTATACTGAATATGCCGCAGCTCAATTAGATAAAACTATTTCCGGAACAGGTACCAGCATCATCAATCAATACCAGGCATATACAGATATTACTCCTTTTGTTCAATCAAAAGGTGCAGGCACTTATACCGTTGGCAACATTGCAGCATCTATTGGTTCATCAAACACGGGTGGTAATTTTGGTGGCTGGTGCATTGTAATTGTTTACGAAAACTCATTAGCTACAAACTATAATAGTGTACGGGTTTATGATGGTTTTCAGCAGGTGTACAATGGTGGATCTGCACAAATATCTTCCGTAACACTTACCGGTTTAAATGTTCCATCAGGCCCCATAAACCTTAGAGATGCTAAAATGGGCGCTATGGTTTGGGAGGGAGATGCTAACTTAAAAATGGATTATCTTAAAATTAATGGCACCAATTTTTACAATGGTTTAAATGCAGTAGACAATCCCTGGAATGGTACCATCTCCGATACTGGCAAACACGTGATTAACAAAAGCCCCAATTATACCAACCAGATGGGAATTGATATTGACCAGTTTTATGTTGGTAGCGGCTACGGCATTAAACCCGGCGACACAACCGTTGCTTTAGAATTTGGTACAGAAGCAGACAGGTATTTTCCTGGCCTGTTTACTTTTCAAATTAAAACAAGCAATCCTACTATCATTATTGACAAATTTGTAAAAGATGCCAACTTAAATAATATAGCGGAAGTAAATGAGGTACTAACCTATACACTAAAGGGCAAGAATATTGGTTTAGGCAATGCCAATTTTTGCTCAATCATTGATACACTGCCTAAAAATGTAACCTATGTTCCAGGATCTATGAAAGTGATTGCAGGTACAGGACTTACACCAGGTAGTTATTTTACGGATAATATAGGCGATGACCAGGGTGATTTCTTTACTGTAAACAATGTTGTTGTATGCAGGGTTGGTACAGGTGCTAGCGGAAACCAGGGTGGTATTTTAACTTCTCAGGAATCTTTTGAAATTGAATTTCAGGTAACAGTAAATAATCCCGGACAAACACTAAGTGTTGCACCCATTATTAATGTAGCAAGAATTACCGGATTTTCTGATGCAGGCATTAAATCAACAGATGATGCAACCGCTATTTTAGAACCACAGGGTGGGCCACTACCGGTTACTTTAAAAATCTTTTTAGCAAATCTTGTTAGTACAAACTTAGTAAAGTTAAACTGGGTTACTACCATGGAAATAAACTGCAGTAGATACGATATTGAAAGAAGCATTGATGGTAAAATGTTCAGCACTATTAGCACTGTTGCAGGCAACGGTAATATAAATGTTGAAAAGAATTACACTATCAACGATGATGTAACTGCGGTAACAGGCAGCATGGTTTACTACAGACTAAAACAAGTTGATTTTGATGGCAAAAAAAGTTATTCAAAAGTAGTTTCACTAAAATTGAAAAAAGGCGCAAGCGACTTTACAGTTTCTCCCAACCCTTTCAGCAGCTATGTAAATATAAATATTGAGTACTCAAAAAATGAAACAAGTGTTGTAAGAGTATTGAGCATGAGTGGCAAGGAATTAGTTTCAAAAAATGTACAGTTGCACAAAGGCACCAACTATGTAGCGGTGCAAGAATTATCTTCATTACCAGCAGGGAATTATCTGCTACAATTTAATACAACTGAAGGCAGCATATTTAAACAAGTTACCAAACAATAAGCCGTTTACAAACAATCCAACTGCAAAGAGGCTGTCCTGTTTATAAGGCAGCCTCTTCTTATAAAACTACAATCCATAAATTTCTTTTGCTACCCTAAAAGTATTGCAATGTGCTTCTGTAATAATTTTTACATCGGCGCTGTAACCTCCGCCCATGACAACTACGCAAGGAATACCCTTTTTATACAAATGCGTAAAAACAATTTCATCCCGCTGTTTACACCCCTGCATCGTAACTTTTAATTTGCCATATTTATCTGTTTCTAAAATATCTACTCCGGATAAATAAAATACCAGGTCTGGCTTTTCAGTTTCAATCAATCCGGGTAAAAATTCATTTAGCAATTTGAGATAAGTATTGTCGTCCGTTCCATCTTTTAACGGTACATCAAGGCTACTTTTTTCTTTATGAAATGGATAGTTATGTTCTCCATGCATGCTAAAAGTAAAAACCCTGGATTGGTTTTCAAACAGCCTGGCGGTGCCGTTACCCTGGTGTACATCCAGATCAACAATCAGCATTTTACCGGCAAGCTTTTTCTTTAATAAATAGTTGGCTGCAGTTGCCATATCATTAAGCATGCAGAAGCCTTCTCCCCTATCTGCAAAAGCATGATGCGTACCTCCGGCAATATTAAGTGCTACGCCATTTTCAACAGCATAGTTGCAACAATCAATAGTGCCTTGTGTAATCATTAATTCCCGTAAAGTAAGTACAGGCGATTGGGGGAATCCAATATGGCGTTGCTCTTTTACACTCAATGTTTGCTCATGCAATCTTTTTAGATAGGCTGCTTCATGAGTCCATAAAAGTATTTCATCGGGGCAAGGTTTTGGGGCAAATAAATTTTCTGCAGATATGCTTCCTTCATGCAAAAGTTGTCCGGGAATAAGCTCATACTTAAGCATTGGAAAGCGATGCCCTTCGGGTAAAGGATGTGCGTAGATTGCATCGTAGGCGATTTTCAACAGCTTACTCATGGTTATAATTTAAGAATACCGCCCGGTTCATTTTTTAAATGATTGGCAGGTAGTATTGCAAAAACACTTTCGCCCCGTTTTGGTTTAATGGGATGATTACCGGTGAATTTGCTGAAGGCAGGCAACACTGCAAAATATTTAGAAAAATAGAAGCAGGGAAGCTGAATGAATTGCCTTCCAATACCACGTATGGATATGCCCGGATGAATATGACCGCTGAAAAAATATGGAGCTTCATCGTTTTCACTTTGTATAGCTGCAATATCATGTACAAATGAAAAGGATCCAATATGCAAACACTTTTCAATAACCGTTATTGTAGCATCCTTGTACCAGTCATCTTTTAAAATATCATGGTTTCCTTTTATTAATTGAATCGGAAGTTCCTTAAAATCATTTCTCCATTTTTTAAACAAATCAAGTTCTTTGTTAGCATGGCTGTGAAACATGTCGCCAATAATTAACAGTTGCTGCGGTTTAAAAAATTGTATTTGTGTTAGCAGCCGCTGCAGATCTTCTTTGTAAACGCCTTGTGGTACTGCAATGCCTTCTTTTCTAAAATGACCGGTTTTGCCAAAATGCAAATCGGACAGTAACAGAATTTTCTCTTCTTCCCAAAAAACACAACGATCAATTGATAATGAAAAAGTATTTCCTGCAATATGGTGTTGTACTATTTGCTTCATGGAAGACGAAGTTAAACGGCTTCAATAGAAAACTATTGGATAATTGGTTTTGATATATTACATTTTGTATTTACATTACAAAAAAAACTTAAAACAATGACTGATCAAATTAATTTTTCTGAAGAAGACAAACCAACTTTAAGCACCGGCTTAAATGTATTAACCATCCTAACCTTTGTTGGAAGTGGCATTCTGTTGATATCCAGCATATGGACATTTATGTCTGCCGAAAAATCTTATGAATCCATAGTAAAAGCACAGGAAAATATGGCGAGTGCTCCAGCATGGGTAAAAGGGATGATGGGGCCCGAAATGGTAGAGATGGCAAAAAAAACAATGGAAAACAAAATACCTATTTTATTACTAAACCTTGTAGGCGTTGCACTTTGTGCTTATGGTGCCATGGAAATGCGTAAGTTAAAGAAGCAAGGCTTTATTCTTTGGCTAGCAGGTGAGGTAGTACCGATTATAGCAAGTTTTTTATTTGTTGGCATTGGTGTTTTCAAGGGATTCTCTTCAATTATCCTTTTATTTCCAATTATTTTTATCATTCTTTATGCTGTACAACGAAAAAATTTAGTGTATTGATCATTTCCCTAATTGCGCCTGCATTTTCTTTATCCTGTCTTCCAGTTTTTCGGAGGTTAGGTTGTTTCGGTTAAGGCCATCAGCTAAAATTGGAAAACAAAATGGGGTAAGTTGTTTAGGAAATGTAAGAACAATATTGCTTTCACTAATTCTTTTGTAAGCATCCCGTAACCTTACTTCTTCCATTTGCTGACTCATCACTTCGTTGTAAGCCTGGCGCAGTAATAAATTATTAGGATCGTATTCATTAAACACATTAAACAACAGCCCGGCGTTGCTTTGCAGATGCCGGGCTTTTATTTGCTCACCGGGCATACCCTGAAAAATCAATCCGCCTATAACCGCTATATCCCGAAATTTTCGCTTGGCCATTTCGGTAGCGTTCACACTTTTCTGAATATCCGCCAGCAACTTATCTTGAGTAAATAATTCATACACGTTGGTATCATCAACAGGAATGGGTTGGTCACTCAGCAATTCAAACCCATAATCATTCATTGCAATTGAAAAGGTAATGGGTATAATTTTACTGATGCGAAATGCAAGGATAGCAGCCATTGCTTCATGCACCAGCCGGCCTTCGAAGGGATATACAAAAAGATGATAGCCATCTTTTGTTTCTATATGCTCAATCAATAATTCATTTTCGGCAGGAATAACGGAAAGAGCCGCCTGTAAATCAAGCAACGGTTTCAATACAATAAACTCTTCACTTTCAAATCCCTTTATGGGATGTGGACTCATCTCCTTTCTCAACATCAATCCAAGATTTGCCGTAAGTGACATTCGTCCACCCATCCAACTAGGTACCAAACTTTTTTTGGCTGATGATTTTTTTACCAGCACCGTCATATCCTTAATCATTATAAACTGCAGGTTTCTACCAGCCAGTGTAAACACATCACCTTCTTTTAACCTGCTGATAAAATACTCTTCGATAACGCCTATGTAACCACCACTCATAAACTTCACCTTTAACATGGCATCACTAACAATGGTACCAATATGCATGCGATGCCGCATGGCAAGCCGGCGGTTGGCAATTTTATAAACCCCATCCTCAATAATAATTTTTTTATACTCATCATATTGTTGCAAAGCCTTGCCACCACTGGTAATAAAGTGTATTACTTCCTGCCACTCGTCCTCCGTTATTTCGGCAAAGCAATACGTGCTTTTTATCTCTTTAAATATTTTTTCCGGCACAAAACCATCACCAACCGATAAGGTGCAGAGGTACTGTATCAGCACATCAAAACAAAGCAGCAAGGGCTCTTTGCTTTCAATATAATCCTGTTTTATAGCGGCTTTTAAAGCAGCTACTTCTATCAGCTCCAATGAATGTGTGGGCAAAAAATAAATTTTACTTACAGCGCCTGGCTGGTGGCCGCTACGGCCTGCTCTTTGTAAAAACCTTGCCACTCCTTTGGGGGAGCCAACTTGTATCACAGTATCTACAGGACGGAAATCTACCCCCAAATCAAGGCTTGCCGTACACACTACGGCTTTTAATTTTCCTGTATGTAAACTATCCTCTACCCACAACCGCAACTCCTGCTCAATACTACCATGGTGCAGTGCAATGGCACCTGCTAAATCTGGCGCAGCGTTCAGCAAAGCCTGGTACCACATTTCACTCATACCTCTTGTATTGATAAAGATGAGGGTAGTAGTATGTTGGTTGATAATTGGAATTACTTTATCTACCATTTTTATTCCTAAATGGCCGGCCCATGGATATTTCTCTATCTCATCAGGATAAATAGATTGTACCTGGATATTTTTTTTGATATTGGCTTTTATTACCTCACCCCCTGCCCCCTGCCCAAAGGAGAGGGGGTGAAGCAATACCTCCTTTGCCTCTTCCAGGTTACCGATAGTTGCTGAAATACCCCAAACACTTACAGGATGGTTATCATTAAAACAATGCGCTACAATTCTGGATATTGCAAGCTCTACCTGCACACCACGCTTGCTGCCCAATAGTTCGTGCCACTCATCTACTGCAATTATTTTGAGTGATTTAAAATTGTCCGTATAATTTTTTTGTGCCAGCATTAAATGGAGGCTCTCCGGCGTAATGATATATACTTCGGGCATCAGGCGCTTGTGTTTTGCCCGGTCGGCCTGGGTTGTATCACCATTTCGAATGCCCACTTTCCATTGCAATCCTAATTCCTCAATCACTTCTTCCATTGCCCTGCCAATATCTTTTGCCAAAGCCCTCAGCGGCGTTACCCAAATTAATTGCAAGCCGTTTTTTGTTTGTGTAGTGTAATTATCCGGGTGCTGGTTGATGAAATTTATAACCGCACCAATAAAAACGGAGTAAGTTTTACCACAACCTGTTGGCGCATTAATGAGCCCACTTTTGCCATGGGCAATGTGTTGCCAGGCCTGTTGCTGAAACAAAAATGATTGATGCCCCTTGCCTGCAAGCCATTCATGAATGATACGATAACCTTTGGTGGAAGTAAGTTTCAATGAAATTGTTTTATCAATATCCTTTGCAGTTATTGTATAAATAAATACTGCGTTGTGAGCTGCAAAAATAGTCAGTATTGATAGTTAAACCCAGTATTTAGAAAACCAGCAACGGCAATATTCTGAACTAATAAATAAACCAGGCAATATTTTACAAATAAGCCATTAAATGATATCTGTCATACTTCCCTTTGACGGTTATCAATTTCTATTAAGCAGTTGATGGTGAAATTTGTATTTTAAATTTAAATCAGGGGCATCCTAAATTTTCGCAGACTACAATTTTAAAATTACTACAGTATTTGCGAAAGACATTGAGTTTAGTACTGTAATTCACCTTTAGGGGATAGAGGCAAAATCGAAAATTAGTACTGTACCCATTTTAGTCTGATTGTAAAAGGGTTAAAAGAATCAACTTTTAATTATGTATTAAATATACTCAACCAGTTAAAACAACATATATGCAAACCACCAATATTAATAATCCAACTACAGAACATGCCGAATGGCTTAGTGAACTTAGTTTTCATAAAGATGAATTAGCCTTTTTCAAAAAACAGCTTACGGAAGTTGCCGGAAAAAACACAGCAACAGAAATAATGAAACTTGTAGAACATTTTGAAAACCAGTTTTTAGTAAGAATAGAAAATATTGATATTCTCCACCACGACATTAACGAACATCTCGGCACAATTGCAAAAGGGTTTCAAGAAAAAACCAACCTGTTGATAAGGAAAGAGGCCAGCCACCATAAAATTTTAAAAGACAGCTACAATACGGAAAGCAAATTGTTTGCCAATGTAAAACTTGAGTTCAATAAATTTTTAAGCAAAGTGCTGTAGGTAAAACTGTAAATAAATTCGAAGTTGCCTTAATGCCTTCCATGATAATAATCATATTTTGTTTTGATAATAATCATTGTCAATTAGTATCATTTTTATGATTTTTGCTTAGTAAAATAACTTTTTATGAATACTTACTTTAAATCGGATGCGCAAAGGGTTAAAATGTATTTGGATGAAAATGCTGAATTGCAAAAAAAACTGCATGTACAAGCCTCTGAAATACCTAAGTTAGAACAGATGTTGGGTGAGATAAAAACGCAGTTGTCAACAAAGGACGGTACTGAAAATGGCAGTGACAAGTACTTCAGGCAGCAATTATCACTACAACATAAAGACATGTTGCATTTAAACAACGAGCTGGAACTACAGCAAAAAAGATTGGAAGAGGATAAACTCAACAATGTAAATTATGATGTTGAATCATTGTCTTCACAGGATATTTTGAGAGATAAGGTGAAGGAAATAGAAAAAAAATATGCAGAGTTGAAACATAATTTCATGAATTTTTTATCAACCGGTTTATAAAATATTAACCAGTTAAACAAACAAAGACTAAGAAGAAAGTTCAATCAGGATTATTGCTAGCTATAACAGGCATTTGTGCATGCGGTGTTTTAAAAGTTGGTGAACACCGCAGGCCATTTTGCCACCAATTACAGGATTTATTTTCTGTTGGTAGCTTAAGTCATTAAAAGGAATAAATTTCTTTTTTAATACAAGCCAGTTTGTTTTTTCATTTTACACCCACTGCACTTATTGTGGTGGCTGATTTTTAACAACAAAACTCAAACATACAACATTACTACTACCCCTACTATACCAATAGCCTGCTACCACTGCGGCGAAACCTGTAATGAAATAATTGCAGCGGACGAAAAAAACTTTTGTTGCCAGGGATGCAAACAGGTATTCCTGTTACTGAGCGAAAATAATTTGTGCAGCTATTACATTTTTGATAAAAATCCGGGCATTAAAGCAACCGGTAAATTTTTATCCGAAAAATTTGCTTATCTCGATGACGAAACTGTTATAAAAAAGCTGGTACAGTACAGCAGCGATACCCAAACAAACGTAGTTTTTAAATTACCCCAAATACATTGTTCCTCCTGTATTTTTCTGCTGGAAAATCTGCACAGGATTGAGCCTGCCATCACAAAATCGCAAACAAATTTTCAGCGGAAAGAGGTACTGGTAATTTATAATCCACAACTAATCTCCTTGCGGAAAGTTGTTGAGTTACTTGCATTTATTGGCTACGAGCCCCCAATCAGTTTACAGGATACCAACAAAAAAAAGGCTATTCAGTTCAATAAAAAAAGAATGTATAAAATGGGCGTTGCAGGCTTTTGCTTTGCCAATATTATGATGCTGAGTTTTCCGGAATATTTTTCGGGAGGTAATATTGAAGATGCAGTATTGAAGAAGATTTTTACCGGGCTTATTTTTGCACTATCAATTCCTGTTTTGCTTTTTAGCGCTGCAGATATTTTTATTTCTGCCTGGAAAGGTTTTCGGCAAAAATACCTGAATATTGATGCACCTATTGCATTGGCTATTATTGTAACTTTTACAAGAAGCTATTACGAGATCATCAGCGGCCATGGAACCGGTTATTTAGATTCGGGCACCGGTATCGTTTTCTTTATGTTGATAGGTCATTGGTTTCAAAACAAAACTTACGATTTTTTTTCTTTCGACCGGGATTA
>JAYTTM010001091.1:0-13008 GCA_043745055.1 Chitinophagaceae bacterium
GCTGAATGGGCAGTAGTGCTGTCGTCACTGGCATTGATTGCAAATGTGATAGTGAATATTCGTAAATAAAATTAATTGCTGAATAAAAAAAATGGCAGATTCTATAACAGAAATTAGCAATACCTCTTCTACCGTTGTTAATCCGGAAAATTCCATAGCCACTCAATTTTGGATGGATTTTTTAAAGCTTTGCTTACGGAAATGGTGGCAGTTTGCAATAATCGGGCTTGGGGCTGCTATTGCTGGTTACTTTTATGCAGATTCTCAAAAGCCACAGTTTGAGAGCCGGCTAACGTTTGCTATTGATGCCGGTACAAACGATGGGATATCAGGTGCTTTAAACCTTGCTGCGCAATTTGGATTTGGGATGAGCTCTGGGCAAAGTATATTTGATGGGGATAATATTGTTGAAATCATGAAAAGCAGGCATATGCTTGAAGATGTGTTTCTTTCTGTAGATACATTTAATGGTAAGCCATTTACACTTGTTGAATATTACCTTGAAATAAGTGGTATCAGAAAAGTGTTTAACACCAAGCCGCATTTGAAAGATGTTCATTTTCCTGTGGGATCAAAAAAGGAAACGTTTTCTTATTTGCAGGATAGTGTTTTAAATAATGTACAACTCGGTTTTTCTGATGAATTTATTTCTGTAGGCAGGCCCGATAAAAAATTAAGTATTTACGAATTAAGAGTCAAAAGCTTAAATGAAAAATTTACTAAAGATTTTACCGACAGGTTATTGGAATCAACAGCTGGTTTTTATACAGAAATTACCAGTAAAAAGGATCGGGAAACACTTGAGATTTTGGAACAAAGGGTAATTTCATTGAAAGGCAATGTTAGTTCCAGTATTGATGTAAAGGCATCCAATCAGGATGCAAATATTAATCCTGCATTTGCAGCAGCCCAGTCTCCATTATTAAAAGAACAATTTAATGTACAGGCCTATGGAGAAGCCTATAAGGAAATGTTTAAGACATTGGAAATGGCGAGGTATCAGTATCTAAAAAAAATCCCCTTGATGCAAATAATTGACAAGGCAGATTATCCTATGAAGAGAACTAAAGTGGGCAGGCTAAAAACAGGATTACTGTTTTCAATATTTGCTGTTTTAGTTGCGTTGTTGGTTGTATGGGTGTACATTATATTTAAAAGAAAACCTTTGTTAAAGGATGAAAATAGCATGGCTTTGCAATAAATTGTGTTGTGCTTCAGTTTAGTTTTATAAAAAGATATTAACCTACATTCCTTAATGGATTTATTCTCCAGGTTTAAAAAAGATTATCTCAATTACTTAGTAAGTGTAATAATACCAGTTACTATTACCGCCGTATCTATTCCATTATTTAAGCATATACTTGGATCAGAAGGGTATGGTAATTTTTCAATAACATTTAATTCTGTATTGCTTTGCACTGCCATTTTTTCTGGATGGATTTGGCAAAGCATCCTGCGATATTTTCCCGCCAGCAACCATAAACATTCCTTCATTTCTACATCATTTTTAATTTCCTGTTTAACCCAGGCCATATTTTTGCTACCTGTTCTGGCTGTTGTCTGGTATCTTTATAATGATTTCTTATTAGCTGTTTTCTTTTCAGTTACTTTAATTATCAGTTCTTTACAGTTTACGCTATTGGCCATAAGTCAGTCAGTTTTTTTATCTAAAAAAAGCATTTACTATGAGCTGATACGGAATATGAGTTACCTGGTCTCCGCTCTTGTATTATTGAAGTGTGCATTTATGTATTACATGTATGCATTATTTTTAGCTACCATTATTTCGTATTTATTATCATTTATATACCTTTATACGGAAACTAATAAACAGCTTTTTGCAAATCATCCGGTTGTAAATGGGAAAGAGAATACAAAAGCTGTCTTCAGGCTTTTCCTTTTATATGGCTGGCCACTTTCGCTTTGGTTTGTTATCGCCTTACTTATCTCACTAACAGACAAATATTTTATCTTAAAAACGGTTGGGGCAACAGTACAGGGAAATTATCAGGCACTATTTGACTTTCTTTCCAAATGTATTAATGTATTGATTTCACCCGTAACAGTTTCACTGTTTCCCCTCTTAACAAGTGCATACCAGAAAGGCGAGCAAGAAGATATAAAAAGGCTGCTGTTGAAAATCTTAGGATTTGAAGCAGCTGCGCTGATTTTAACAGGAATTGGATACTGGTTTTTTGGCGCCGATATTTTGTTTACCATTATTAAAACACCGGCTACCCTGCAGTATAAATTAATGGGGTTGATAATTATAGCCGGAACTTTTATATGGCAAATGGCAATGGTGGCCCACAAGCGATATGAGTTAAAATTTAGAAGTGGTTATATGCTTGGTATGATTTCAATTGCCTTTTTGTTTCAATTATTATTGTATTTAATCTTTAGCAAAAATACCAACCTGTTGATATACCCGCTTGGGTATTTGTTATCTTCTTTTATTTATTTTTTTTTAGTTTCAATAGGACAAGTGAAATCCTATTTTAGACGTTAAGAAGCAGTTATTACGCAACAGAAATGATTTGCTTAAATTTACCAAAGGTGTAAAAGGACCTATGAATTTTTTAAAATAAATAATATAAAAATTTAGAAAGCAGCAGCATGCCCCAAGTAATTGACATATTAACTTACCTCGTTTTTTTACTACTACACTTTTTTGTTTTTTTGTTTAATTATTTATTGTGGAACAGGAAATTATTTCAACCCGCTGTATTATTTTCTTTGGTGTGGCTAGTAATTTTAATAGTTCATTTATTTTTCAGGGTTACTATACTAGATGAATTGGGATCTTTAAGCCTCAGGCTTCATTTTATTTTTTTAGCAGGAACTGTTTTTTTTAGTCTCGGCGGGGTACTGATTTATATATACAACAAACAAATTGGAATATATAAAAAGGTAGAGATTGCAGTTCCAACAGAAATAAACAGGTGGTTTAAGCTGTCCCTTGTTAGTATTATTTTCCTCGGTCTGCCTCTTTACATCCAGGCTTCTTACAAGATATTTTTAGCATCTCAGGCAGAAAACTTTTTTACTGGACTGAGAGGTGAATTGGTTTATGGACAGGCTGATATCGGCCCCTTAAAATATCTTATGTCATTGTCCTTTGTAACTTATGCCATCACTTTATATGATTATTACAATAAAAGAAATAGATTCAATCTAAACTTACTGATCATTTCATTGCTGATACTAATTGGATATGCAATTTTTTCGACAGGCAGAACTTATTTTTTTTTAATATTAACCATATACCTTGGAATTGGTTTGTTTGTAAATAAAAAGTTTTCAATCAAACGCTACTCATTGGCTTTCGCATTTTTTATAATCACTTTCATATCAATTGGGGCAATATATGGCAAAGGGGCAAGTACCTATTATTCCACAAAAGAAAATATTGAAGAGGTGGGTGAAAATCTGGGTATTTATTTAGTAACTTCTTTGAATGCATTGGATATTGAGTTAAATGACAATACCGGTTTAAAAACTAATGGTGAAAATACACTGCGGCTTTTTATCAAGATAGGCATGTCATTGGGTTTGATACCTGAAAAACAAATGGCCAACCTGGCGCAGGATTTTGTATATGTGCCCTACGCAACCAATGTGTACACTTATTATAGTCCGTATATAAAGGATTTCGGTTTGGGCTATGCATACCTTATATTATTTCTCATTGGTACTTTTCATGCATGGCTGCATAATATGGCAATAACAACTTATAAAATCAGGTATATTTTCTATTACGCATTTCTTTTATTCCCATTATTTCTCAGCTTTTTTGCAGATGAGTACCTGACACTCTTATCTTTTTGGCTCCAATTATTTTTTTTAACGGAGGTTTTATTTTCTCTAAATATGATAGCTAATTTACTAAGTAAGCGGGATGGTAAAAGTGAAGTAAAAACCTCAGCAGCTAATCAACTGTAATAACCCAATTAGTTATTTTTTACTCTTCCATTTTAACTTAATGCTGCTTATTAAAGCTAGCGATCTTTTTTCGACCAGATTGTATAAAAACCAGCTTACCGTTAACGAAATGATCACGCCGAGATAATAAGGATAACGTTCATAGGAAAAATAACTTTTAAAATACCAATAATGAATAAGGTAGCAAATCAGCAATATCCATACATGGTTTAAGTAAAGGGTAAAGCTCATGTCCGATAACTTCTTGAAATACAGATTGTGAATTGGTTTTTTAACTAACAGGTAGTCGAAACAAAGTATTCCTAAAAAGATAGTTACAACATCAGCTCCAATAAAGAATGACAATTTTTCCAAAATATTGATAACACAAAATATAATTAGTATGAGTGGGATATAAATAAATTGTTTTTTTAAAATCAACCCCCTTTCCCTACCATAGTAATCGTATAAAAACATCCCTATTAAAAAGTACAATTGAAAATAAAAAACTTTATTTTTTGTCAACAGGAATCCTATCAAAAATAATATAAATATCACAAGCCTGTTGCGGCTGCCTGCGTAAAAGTAAATGGGAAAAAGAAGGTAAAAAATTGCTTCATGCAATAATGACCAGTAGGCAAAATTTAAGCCTGCATATTCCCGGGAAGGTAAAAAGAAAATCGTTTTTGATACAGTGGTAAAATTAAGTTCATTATATGCAGTAAGTATCCTGCTGCTGTATTCTTTTGCATCATTCACCGCAATTTTGTTTTGAAGTTGTACAGCAATATATAAAGCGGTTACAGACAGAGCAAGCGAAAATAAAAATGGAATATAAATCCGTAAACCTCTTATGACGAAAAAATGTTTGATCAATCTGTCAGAATGCTGGAAACTATGATAGATTACAAAGCCCGATAAAAGGAAAAAAATAACCACACATTGCATGCCGCAGGAACTTAGCATGTCGGTAAAAAATAACAGGTAATCAAAAATATTTTTGAACCCAATGTTTTCCTTCCAAAGCGTACCTCCTGCCCACAATATATATTTGGAATGATAAATTACTACTAATAAAGCTGCAATACCTCTGATGATATGTAATGAATGAATATTCTTATTTGAAGCCACCATTGAATTATTTTGAAGTAATAAGTTTTTTCAAATAAAGCCAATATGCTTTTATAATTCTAGTCGTTTTTTTAGGGGTACTTAAAATTCTTAAGGGAGGCTCTGCAACTACCGACAATAGCACCAGCATAGTATATTCCAATGTACTCAAATGCTTTTTCCAGTAAATACTCCTGGCACTCATGGAATAAAATAATCTCAATGCAGCGATTCGGTCGCCTGACGCCCCCCCACTATGAACAATGTTGCAGTCGGCATTATAATATGATTTAAAACCATTGTCAGCCATACGTTTACTCAGATCCCTGTCTTCTGCATACATAAAATAATCATCGTCCATAAAACCTGTTATATCAATAGCAGATTTTTTTATGAGCATATAACTGCCCATTACCTGGTCTACACGCCTGCTGCTGAGATGGTCAAAATCTGTCATTATTGGCGCAGGAATAAAATGATTGGGGAAAATTTTTGAGAGCCCCAATAATTCATAAACAGCTGTTTTAAAAGAGGAGAACCTCCCACAACTCTTTACTACTTGGCCATCCTCATCAAGCTGTTGCGGCCCGGTAATCGCATACACCGGGTTTTTTTCTAAAAAATCAACCAATTTTTCCAATACCGTAATGGTTGATTTCGTATCAGGGTTAAGTAATAATATATAATCTGCGGATGAATGTTGAACGGCTTGGTTGCAAGCCCTGCCAAAACCTACATTTATGGTGTTGGTAATTAGCTTTAAAGGAAGGGTTTTCAAAAGGGCTGTAGAACCATCTGTAGAAGCATTGTCTACTACAACAACACTGCAGGAAATATGGTTGCTTTGATCACTTAAGTATGGATAGATTGCTTTTTTTGTTAGTACTCCCGAATTCCAGTTAATTACAACAACGTCAACATTTTTTCTCATTTTTTAAATCAGGCTTTACAGTCTTTATTACTCAGGAACTATTAACTTCACAATTTTAATTTTGAGTTTTGCTGAAATTTTAAATTCATTTTTTAGGCTTTAAAATTATAATCCTTTACTTAATGTTTCATTAAAATTTCAGGGTAAAATTATCTAATAACTCTCACAGTAATTTATTTAAATTAATACATACTTATGGAATTCATCAATTTTAAAAATCTTACACAAAGACAAGCGGAGATAAAAGCCGACTACCAGTCAAAAAAGCCCTTTCGATATGTGATGTTTAAAGATTTTTTTTTTACAGATAAAGCGGAATCGATCTATTGCAATTATCCCAAAATTGAAGAGGGGAAGTGGGATGGTACAACCTATGTTAATCAAAAAAATAAATTTCAGCAAACAAATTTTGACGAAAATTCTGTTTTTGATATTGTATTCAAAGAGCTTAACTCGCCTGTTTTTTTGCAATGGCTGCAACAAATTTCAGAAGTGGAAGAAGAATTGCTTGCAGATGCAGAATTATTTGGTGGTGGCCTGCACCAATCAATAAACGGCGCCTTTTTGAATGTTCATGTAGATTATAATTTCCACCCCACTACAAAATACCACCGCCGCCTTAATGTACTTGTTTACATGAATAAAGAGTGGAAAGACAGTTATGAAGGCAATCTGGAATTGTGGGATCTGTCGCAGGGTAACAAAGTATTACTTGCAAAATACCCTCCACTTTTTAATCATTGTGTAATATTTGAAACAAATGAGATATCGTTTCACGGGCATCCCAAACCACTAAAAACGCCCGAAGGCATAAGCAGGAAATCGCTGGCAACTTATTACTATACAAAGTCAAGACCCGAGTCTGAAATATCTTCTGATCACAATACCATTTATGTAAATACAGAAGGTCTTGGCGGACAAGTAAAAAAATTCACCTCTGGGGTAAAGGCACTTTTAGAGAGGATAAATAACAAATAAATTATTGTAACTAATTTTCAGCACTTTCGCAATCAATAAATATTTTTTGTCTGTTTGGTAAAATTTCAATGTGGTAGTTTGCAGATTTTATAAAAGCTGAAGTATCGTAATGGATAATAAAAATAAAAGGATTCTATTTATAGCGCAGTATCCCGAAAATATTTCACCCGGACAACGCTTTAGATTTGAGTTATACAAAGATGTATTACTTCAAAACGGGTTTCAGATTAGTAGTCAATCTTTCCTGAATGAAAAAAATTATGCGGTGAATTATAAACCCGGCTTACTTTTTTTAAAAGCCTGGGTCGTCATAAAAGGATTTATTAAAAGAATATCGCTGCTGCTGAAAGTAAAAAAATTCGATTACATATTTATTTACAGGGAAGCAGCTCCTGTAGGGCCACCTGTTCTGGAGTGGTTATTCAGCAAAGTGTTACGAAAAAAAGTGATTTATGATTTTGATGATGCGATTTGGATGCCTTACATGGTTACCGAAGGCAGTTTTTTAACACGATTTTTCAAAAATAAGGCCAAGGTTAAAAAAATCTGCCGCTGGGCAGCTACAGTAAGTTGCGGCAATAAATACCTCTGCGATTATGCCGGGAAATACAATAGAAACATTGTTTATAATCCAACCTGTGTTGATACTCAAAACAGGTATAACATCCTTGCACGGCATGATGTAAAAAGAGTTACTCTAGGATGGACGGGAAGTTTTTCCACATTAAATTATCTCGAAAGCCTGGAGCCTGTTTTAAAAAAATTACAGGAAAAATACGAGTTTGATATTAAAGTAATTTGTAACAGGGAGCCACGCTTTCACCTTAAAAATGTTAACTACATAGAATGGACACATCAGAATGAACTCACAGAACTTGCTTCCTGTCAGGTTGGGTTGATGCCACTTGCCGATGAAGCATGGAGCGAAGGTAAATGTGGTTTTAAATTGATTCAGTATCTGGCACTGGAAATTCCAGCAGTATCTTCCCCGTTTGGCGTTAATAAAAAAATTATTGATCACGGTGAAAATGGGTTCCTTTGTTCTACAGAAGAGGAGTGGTATGCTGCTATCGAAAAATTAATATTGGATGCTGCATTGAGAGTAAAATTGGGTAAAGCAGGAAGAAAGAAAATACAAAGCCAGTACAGCCTGGAATCTAATAAAGATAATTTTCTGGGAATGTTCAGTTAGCCTACTATCATTTCATAATGCTGGGCAAAAAATTAAAATATTAATACAATGCTTAGTGGGTTTGCTTATCCGGGAGTGCACCATTCAAAAAAATACAGTATAATATTGGGTTTTATGACGCGTTATTGACTTGAATTATTTATCTTGCCGCTTCAGTTACAACGTATTGTAATACTTTATCCTATTAATAACTTCGTAAAAAGAAAAGTTACCTTATTAATAAACGCTAATATGCTCGATAATTATAACGAAAGATTGTTTGATGGTAAAAGTTTCAGGAGTAAATTACACGTTTCACGTTATATATGGTTACAAAAAAAAATTAAACAATACAATCCAGCTGCGGAATCTATACTTGAATTGGGCTGTTTTGATGGTAAAACAATTGATTTTTTAGCTAAACCTCCTCTTCAATATGAAGGATATGACGCTAATTGGGAAGGCGGGCTCGATCTTGGCAAAAAAAAATGGAAAGATTTTCCTCATTACCACTTTAAACTTTGTACAAAGTTGGCAGATTTTCAGCCGGCAGCCAATAGCTTTGATATCTCTGTATGCCAGGAAACGGCAGAACACCTACCAATTGAAGATATGGATACTTACATGCAAAGATTGGCAAATGCAACCAAAACCTATTGCTTCATAAGTGTACCCAACGAAAAGGGGATAATTTTCCTTTTAAAGCACCTTACAAAAAAACTAACTCAGGAAAAAAAGGAGCAGGAAGATGTTTCCCTTAAAGAACTGTTTTACTCTACTTTCGGCAATTTGAAAAAAGTAAAAAGAAATGTAAAACATCACAAAGGATTTGATTATTCGGAATTAAAAAAAGACCTTCAAAAGCATTTTGATATTGTTGAAAGTAATGGTTTGCCTTTTACATCATTGCCTGTTTCACTCAATTTTACAGTTGGGTTTGTTTGTAAAAAAAAGTGATTGCAGGAAACCAGCTGTTAACGTTAAGAGTCGTTTATATTAACAGGTAAGAAATTCATTTGTAGGAATAAAATTATAGCCAGTTAATATTTTTGGAAATAGATATATTCTACGTTATCCTCTTGCGAAAACAAAATTATTTGCCAGAATGAAATAATATTTTCTGGGTTGCAAAATTTTGGTTGAGGCACAAAGTCTTCTTTAAAACACTAAAATGAATTCCAATAAAAGCAGTAAAGTAAATTAGTAAATTTTTATTTTATCCATGTGTGGTTATTTGCAGGGTAATAGATTATGATTACGTAATTCAACAGCAGATATGAAGATTTTTTTCGTAATGTCAACTTTGTTTATTTTTATTGGATTATTTTCTCTGCCCGGTGTTAGTGCGGAAAATACTTTCGGGAGTCATTGTAAGTTTTATCCAGGCAATTTTATCAAAAGAAATCATTTCAGTAATATACTGGTAAATGATACTATTATTCGTCCGATTGTTAATTCTGTAAACAATATAGATAACAAAATAATTTTATCCGATGGTGATAACAGAATTGAATTTTCACCATCGAGCTCAATCAATAATGGAGCGCTAATTCAACCCGTAAAGGCAAGTGATAATACAGGTGTCTCAACTGCATTTTATCTTACCGATTCGGCATCGTGGATGTTTTACACCGATAGCAAGCAAAGGCTTTCCATCAATGGGAATGGAAGTATTATCTCCTCTGTGCCATTGCTTATCAATACTAACAACAGGGATATTGCTTCTGCATTGCGAGTAAATGGCAATACCAGAATTGACTCTTCTTTAAGCTTGCAGGCAAATTCTGATTCCCTTTCATTTATTAGCTTTCATAGAAATATAGAATCT
Source organism: Chitinophagaceae bacterium (assembly GCA_043745055.1). Classification (GTDB taxonomy): domain Bacteria; phylum Bacteroidota; class Bacteroidia; order Chitinophagales; family Chitinophagaceae; genus Ferruginibacter. The sequence continues at coordinate 9,940 of JAYTTM010001091.1, forward strand.
TTGAATTCCCCACAGGACGGGACATCTCCATATACCAGTACGCCAACAGCATGGGCGATTAACCACAACATCCCTGTTTTCAGGATACGGCATCCAAATAATACATCTCTTATTGACAACCCGAGTGAAAGTTTGAAAAGGGATTTTATGATATTGCCATATGAATACGGGATGGCGATAGAATATAACGGTGTAGTGGAATGCTGGGTTGGTGGGTGGTCAATTCACAAAGGGGTAAATTATAATGATGTTGAAGGGCAGGGCAATGGCTGGGGAGCTCTATTGTGGGTGGGTGATGATGTGGACCGCGGTGGCATAAGGGCTACAGCAAGGAACAACACGTCTTTGGGAGGCAATGTTGCATATGGCGAGATATCTGTTGAAAAGTTTATTGGAGAACCAAATGGAGATCTCAGGTTAAGATTGCCTTCTGTTAATAATTCTTTTCATTTTGTTTATGGCGGAACGGGCAGCACCAATATTGTTGCCAAGCTAAATAACAAAGGCATTTTTATTCCAAAAGTTTCCTCTGTATATGAAATTGTTACACCTGAAATATCTCAAATTGCTTTCGACAGTACAGACGCTCAATTTAAGGGGTACAATGGCTTAGAATGGGTTACATTGGCAAATAATGGATTAAAGACTGGTTCTTTTAAACAATCTGCTAAAGGAAGCGATTTGATTTTTCTAATTCCGCATGGTTTGCCAGATGCACCATCTTATTTTAATGTGGTACCAACGAGCCAGGAAGCTGCCAACATTAGCTATGTAACTGCAAATTCAACTTTCCTATTTATTCATTATACTACACCACCTTCAGCAGGTACCGGTAACCTTAGCTGGAACTGGCAGGTAAAAAAATAGAAAGTGTAATTATCCACGTTGTGTAAATGCTTAGCAAATGGGAGAATTATTTGGAGGTGTAATCTCATAGAGAGAGATTAAAGCACCTGAAGTGCAAAATAAAATAAAATCCGGGATACTGTCAATTGATTATGGTGGACAAATTATTCATATTATTTTTATGCCTCATCAGCGCTGTTGGAATTAAGGCACAAAAGACATTTAATGTAACTGCATACGGAGCAAACGGAAGCGATACAATTGACGACAGGCAACATATTTTGGATGCCATCAATGCTGCAAACAAATGGCGCCTGGATAATCCGGCATCTATTGCAACAATATATTTTCCTGCATCTTTAAATTGTTACTTGGTAGGGAGCCTCCCCGTGGCAAATAAAGTAGGCAACCGAACCCGCAATTTTGTGTTTCCTTTATATTCAAACATACATTTTCTGGGAGACACAATTTCAGGAATAAGTATTATTAAATTTAAAAACGGTTTATTTAGCCAACTGGATAGTACTGCAACTGATTCCATTAGTGGCACAGGCATATATTCAAACAGTAATTTATTTTATGGCAAAAAGAATAGTAACCAGCTCACTCCTGTTTCCAATGTAGCATTTAATAAATTAACGATTGACTTTAATGGGGTAAATAATCTTTTACCAGCAGGCCAGGCTGATGGCGCAAATGATCCAACAGGACGGTTAAAAACTATCCTGGGTATTTTTATGGAAGGGGGTTGCCATGACCTGATGATAGATGCTGTTACTTTTAAAAATAATCCCGGTCTCAATGATATCAGGGTGGATGCCCCTGGGTATAACCTAACAATAAAGAACAGTTTTTTTTTAAATGGGGGCCGGTGTGTTGGAAACCCGGTTGTGCAGAATGTAAACTCAGCTGATTTTTCCTTCATTTACAGCGAATGGGAAAATTCAATTTTTAGGAATGATTCAATTATTGAACAATATCCCGAAATCTCACTGCAGGGCGGCGCTTCGATAAAATCTTATGCTGGGGGAATAGAAATTCACGGCAGTAATTCGCTTATGGCTGATAATTATTTGTATGGCTGTAAACCTGCGGTTTTCATTTCCAGTTCAACCATATTAAGTCAGGATTTTAGCGTTGATAATAAGCCACTGAAAAATGTAAGGGTAATAAATAATCAACTGATTGATTGTTTTAACGGCATTGTTTTTTGGGTGAAAAATTATATTGACAGTGTAGCAATTGAACTGAATACAATAAAAATAATGTTCCTTAAAAAATCTGCTTTATTTTCTCCGGTTTTTCATGACCCCGATCATTTGATTTTTGGAATTGGGTATAACGGGGGTAACCTGTATTGCCCCGGGGATTATAAATATAAAACTCCCATAAACCCTGTTTTGAATTTTGTAAATAGGGTAAGTATTACGGGCAACACAATCAGTTTTGACACGGACTCTTATTATCCTGTAGATGTTGCAACAACCGGTATCCTGATGCATTCTTTGAATAACAGTACCATCAGCAACAATGTTATTAAACGTATGAATTTATCAGGGATATTATTAATGGGTAGTCCATGGGGAACAAAAAATGTTTCTATAACAGGCAATTCCATTGCTGAATTTGAATACAGCCGCAATGGAAATGTGGCCGGTTATATTGTTATAACTGATACCTACACTCCCAATAATGACTGCAACCCCGCCCATCTGCAAACATTCAGTAATGTGGCAATTTCAAAAAATATATTTACCCCGAATACAATAGTTAATATTGAATCTTTAAATACTTCTGGTTATTCCATCTTTAGGGGCATATTTTGCAATTTACCCTCCTGGTATGCTTATAACGGAATCCCAGGAAGCGAGGGGTTTTATTATGATGCAAATTCATTCAAAAAAGGAAGCTTTGCAATATCATCTAATAACTGGAATGCTAATGTAAAGTATCCGGCGGTTAGTAAAATATGGTATACAACAGGTGCCTGCCCATCTAATCCATGCCCAAAGGATTAACTGAACCAAGTATACTCCAGAATATAGTTAAGCTATTCAAAGTATTTTACTAATTCAACAAAAGTAACGCTGGTCATTATAAAAAGGAAAGATAATATTAAAAAAGATCACTCCCTTCCATCCAACAAATTCCCCAAACCACCCAAAATACTTCCTTCTTCCTTTCTGCCACTAACGGAGGCATATTGCTGCAATCTGCCTGCCA
>JAYTTM010001092.1:0-3477 GCA_043745055.1 Chitinophagaceae bacterium
CTTCTGTAGCTGGTTTCATCGCCTGCCAGTTCTTTTAACACTTCCATTTCTGTTCGGGCATGGCTTAGCATATCAACAAAATTATAAACAATAACATTGATGTCGTTTTGCATCATATTATGGATATTATCTACCAGCTTTTGTCCATCGTGGTTGTTGGTAATTTTGGTGTAGGAGCATTTTAAATCTCCTTTTCCAAACCTTTTTAACTGGGCTCTAAAAAAAACTTCTTCACTCATATTTTTACCCCCATCTTCATCATCATTTTTCCATTCTACTGGAAATTGCTTTTCAATATCAATGGGCAACATACCGGCAAAGATGGCATTGCGTGCATATTGTGTTGCCGTGGGTAATATGGCATAAAAAGTTTCTTCTTCCTGTATACGGAAACTTTCTGCAAAAATGGGTTGTATTATTTTCCACTGATCAAAGCGAAGGTTATCAATCAATACAAAAAATAACGGTGTTCCTTTTTCCAGATGCGGCAGTACTTTTAACTTCAGCAAATTATGGCTCATTACAGGCCCATCTGTACTTCTTGCATGTACCCATGAAGCATAATTTTTTGAGATGAATTTAAAAAAATCTGTATTGGCCTCTGCCTTTTGAGATTGAAATACTTCCTGCATTTCCGGACTATCACTTTTCTTCATCTCCAGTTCCCAATACACCAGTTTTTTGTAGATATCCGTCCATTCGCTGTATCCTGGATTGTCGTTGAGGGCCATAAACAAACTCCTGAATTCCTGCTGATAAGCTGAAGTGGTTTTTTCTGCCACCAGTCGTTTATTATCAATAATTTTTTTTAGGCTAAGCCACACCTGGTTGGGGTTTACAGGCTTTATCAGGTAATCGCTTATTTGTGAGCCAATGGCTTCATCCATTAAATTCTCTGCTTCATTTTTTGTAATCAGCACAACAGGCAAGTTACTGTTGTGTTCTTTCATTTGCTGCAAAGTTTGCAGGCCGGTAATACCTGGCATACTTTCATCCATCAGTACCACATCTACAATATTTGCCTTTATAAATTCTACCGCATCATACCCATTTGTTTTTGTAGCCACCTCGTAACCTTTATTCTCTAAAAACATTATTTGAGAGTTTAGCGTATCAATCTCATCATCTACCCAAAGTATTTTTGCTATGCTCATTTTGTTGATTTATTGTGAATTTAAATTATGTAGAATGAAAGGTACTTATTAATAGTTTAGTAATTAAGTCGTGTTAAAATCATTGCCTCATTTATATTTAGATGGTGTAGGAATTTAGATGAACACCTAAATAACAAACCAATAATAGTAGTATTTATTATGTTGATTAATTAAATAAGGGAAAAATTTATAAAGATTAAAAAAGGAGGTTAATTGTTTTCCAAAAAAATAAATAAAAGCCCCCAATTCCCATTTTATTTTTTTTGTTATAAGAAAACATTCAACTTAATAAGCTAATAGTTCAATAGCCATACTTTACAAAAGTAATTTTTTACATCCACTGCCAACGGCATTGCTTTACTTTGTAATTCTTTTAACAAAAAGGAGGCTAATTTAAATTGTGGTATTTTACAAAAACAATTCCATAGTAATTGCTTTGCTATTAAGTTAGAGACAAATTTTGCAGCATATAATATTTATGAATTTCAGAAAAATAATCAACGACCCGGTTTATGGGTTTATAACAATAGATGATGACCTGATTTTTAAAATCATTGCCCATCCCTATTACCAGCGGTTAAGACGCATTCATCAAATGGCCATGGCACACCTGGTGTACCCGGGAGCGGTGCATACAAGGCTGCATCATTCATTGGGTGCATATCATTTAATGTGCAATGCATTAACAGAATTAAAAAGCAAAGGCGTTGATACTACGCCGCAGGAAGAGCAGGCTGCAAAAATTGCTATCCTTTTACATGATATCGGCCACGGACCTTTTAGCCATGCGCTGGAAAATGTATTGATTGAAGGCATGCACCACGAAGCTATTTCATTGCTGATAATGAAAGAACTGAACCAGCAATACGATGGGAAATTGCAAATGGCAATTGATATTTTTACCAATAATTATCCAAAAAAGTTTTTATACCAGCTCATCAGTGGCCAGCTGGATGTTGACCGGATGGATTATCTTTCGAGGGATAGTTTTTTTTCAGGCGTAGTAGAAGGTATGATTGCTTATGACCGTATTATTAAAATGCTGGTGGTACATAATGGCGAATTAATGGTGGAAGAAAAAGGTATTTATTCTATTGAAAAGTTTTTAGTATCCCGCCGGCTGATGTATTGGCAAGTTTACCTGCACAAGACTGTTCTTTGTGCAGAGCAGATGTTGCAGCAAATTATACGGCGGGCTAAATACATTAAAGCACCCACACAAACAGTGTTAAATAAATTCATTAATCAACCTATTGAAACCGTTACCCTGCAGGAGTTTTGTGAAATTGACGACAATGATGTACTTACTGCCATAAAAGAATGGAGTAACCATCCCGACAAGGTTTTATCTTTTTTATGCAATGGTATTTTAAACAGGGATTTGCTAAAGGTGAAGTATTATCCTTCTCCCGTTTCTACCGAATTGTTGGAAGAAAAAGTAGCGCTGGCAGCAGCTAAACTGGAACTTACAACCGAAGAAGCCGGATGGCTGGTTTTTACCGGTGAGGCCAGCACTAATACCTACAATTTTACAGAGGAACGCATTTTAATTTTATTTAAAGACGGTACAGTTAAAAATATTACAGCGGTAGATGATCCGCTCATCAATGAAAATCATAGTGGCAGCACTAAAAAATATTACATTTGTTATCTTAGATAATTTCAATTTCGATAAAATGTAATTGTAATCTATTTTTTCTCCAAAAGTAAACTCATTCCATTATGCAATTTACAGCGGTACAAATAGCTGCTATCATTGGCGGTAAAATTGAAGGCGATGAAGCAACTGCTGTATCTTCTTTTGGAAAAATTGAAGAAGCGCTTCCCGGGCAACTGGCATTTTTATCAAATCCCAAATACGAAGAATATTTGTATAGCACAGGTGCTTCTATTATAATTGTAAATGAAGGGTTGGAACTGAAGCAACCCATTACAGCAACACTCATTAAAGTAAAGGATGCCTATTCTGCTTTTGCAGTTTTGCTGGATGCTTATCAGCAAATAAAATCACAACAGCTTGTTGGCATACAACAACCGGTTTATATTGATGCAACTGCAAAAATTGGCGAACAAGTTTTTATTGGTGCATTTGCCTACATTGGTGCCAATGTTATTATTGCAAATGGGGTTAAAATTTACCCCTCTGCTTTCATTGGCAATGATGTAATTATTGGAGCAAATTCAGTGATTCATCCGGGTGTAAAAATTTACCACAATTGCCAGATAGGCAGCAATGTTACCATTCATGCAGGCACTGTAATTGGTAGTGATGGTTTTGGATTTGCACCTTTAGAAAACGGGTCTTATAAAAAAATTCCACAAC
>JAYTTM010001093.1:0-3472 GCA_043745055.1 Chitinophagaceae bacterium
TTTTTGAGTTCCACCTGCGAAACCCTGTTGTGTAGTACTGCCATAAAAATTCATTTGATTCCACTTGCAGTGGAAAATCTTAAAAGATTGGATGCTTGCAGGGCAAACCAAATTGCGTGGCAAAGATATAAAATTTAGAAGTGGGGCTATTCCAAAATGTGCTTCGGGGTGGAATGTATTTGCTTTATTAAAAACTAAAAGAAACTTTATTACCTTTTCCACTGGTATTCATGCTGCCACCAATTAATCCACCAAAACCAATACGAAAGCCGGTTTGGCCACGGCGACCATTTTCATAAGCAGCCACAAAATCAACCCTGAATATTTTCAGGATGTTTTCAATACCGGCAAAAACTTCCACATGATTATTGCTACTGTTAACATAAAATGTATTAGTGCCAGCTACGAGGAACCAGTTAAGTTTTTTAAACAAAGGGATTTTATTGGTAAGCAATCCATTAAAATGATGCTCCAGGTGAGCCACCGTATAAAACGATGCTATAGTGCTATTACCATAATAACTTGCCAGTTGAAAACTATTAAGGTAATCACTGGCAACTGCTGTAAGGTTTCCATTAAAATGCTGATAATCCTGTAAATAAACTTTACGATTGTTTAAAAACCCTCCAATGCCCAACCGGTATTTCAACAATCCTCCAATGCGGAAATTAAGCTCATCCGCAATACCCAATTTCCATTTATCAAAATTTACACTGCTTCCAAAAACATTGTTGATTCCTTTGGTATAATTAAAAGTAAACGTAGGATATTTAGACCCGATGGCTACTTTACTGGAAGGAAACTGAATGTACTGCTGGCCCGGTTTAAAACTTATATCAAGGCTTACAATAAATGCTTTGTGTGGCGTAAACTGTTTATTCAATTGCTCTGTTGGATAGTTGGGTGTAATGTTACTGCTGTCTTTTTTAAAGATGGTAAAATTAGTAGTATTATCGAGCGGCTTCCTATCTTCATACAATGCGTTCAACATTATTTTTAATCCATTTTCGTACCGCTTGGTATAGGCAATATCTGCAAATGTATTCTCATAGGTTTTCATAAAATTATCGCCATAAAACAATGTACTGATGGTATTGATCAATGGCTGAATGGGACTCTCCCTGTTAAACTGTGTTACCCTGCTACCGGCTGCAAAACTCCAGCTATGTCTTTTCAATTTCCCTTCTTCCTCAAAATTTCTGGTACTTAAATTAAGCTGTACCCAACCGTTTAAATGCCGGTTGCTAATGCCATAACGAAGATTTGGCTGAATGGATACATTCGTTTTTGATTCTTTAAAATATTTATCAAAAGTGCCGGATGCATTTACTACCAAACCTTCAGCAGGATTGTATTCCAACCCTTTAACTAAGGGATTAAATGACCAGTTATAATCCCCTTCAGCAGCGTAATGCCTTCGGCGGATACCACTCCAGAAAACATCCAACAACGTTATTTTGCCCTGCTTTTTGTTGAGGGAATCAATGCTGTGTTTACTAATGGCAGCATCTTTCTGTACCTCATATACACTGTCTTTTACCTGGTAATCTTTTACCTCTTCTCTTTCTAATGGCATGGGGCGTATGGTATCCCAATAGACTTTTGGTTTTTTATTTACACCCGTATCATACTTAATAACTACATTATCAAAATACCCTTTTTCAAAAGTAGGTTGCAAGTTGTAATTGGAATATACATTTACAAAATTGGCAACTGCATCAATCCCCAATTGGTTAAAACTAAAATGAAGCAACTGGTTTTTTACCCGCCAGGTTTCACTGTTTACCGGTACATGAAATTGGGTTATTTTTAAGGTATCTATAATCTCTAACTGCGATTTTTTAGTGAGGGTTAAATCGAGACTGTGAATACGCCAATCGCCTTCAGTAATATTGATGATACCCGAAAACAGGGGCTCGTAGTTGCGCCTGGGTGTTACCCTGATGCTGTTGATTTCTTTACCATCTTCAAAATAACTGCCTAGAAATTTATACCGGTAAAAATTAAGCGCCCCATCTGCAATGGGTGATATAAAGCCACGTGGATTGAGCTTTTGCGTAAAAATAATTACATTATTTTGATAGAGGTTGATGAACGTTGGGAAAGAAAACCCAAAGCCGCCACTACCGCTTACCCGGCTACTTTTTACTTCCAGCTTAAATTTGCCCGGCTTTTGTGCAGCCACTTTTGCAATGGATTCTGAGAGGTAAATAATACCTGCACCTGTGGTATCCAGGCCCATGCTATTCCTGTCATCCTCCGGCACTTTTTGTCCCATAATCCTCTTGGGTAGCCGCCTTAGTTTAATCATATCTTTTGTGTACAAATCGCAGGTAAATGCATTTACTTCATTGTTGTACAAAGGCCTTTTTTCAATAGCCTTCCGGATGATGGCATAAGCAGGATCTTCCACTCCACTGTTTATTACAATTTCTTTCATTACCAGTTTTTGTTCTGATAAAAAGAACATCAACTCTGCATCTTCATTGGTTATGGTAATTGATTTTTCCTGGGTGGCATAGCCGATGTGCTGACAGACAACTGTATAAGTTCCCGGCCTTACTGTGATAATGTATTTGGCTCTGTTATTGGCACTTGCACCTATGGTAGTACCCTTGATGGTAACTGATGCATAGGGCAATAAATCGCCTTTGTCGCTAAAAACTATTCCGGTAATTTTTTGTGCTGAAGATTTAAAACAAATAAAAATTAAACAGACTAATAAAATTTTTCTCATACAGAGTTTTGTTCGGGGCCGAATGTAGGACTGTTGTTGTTAGAAAAAAACTAAAATTAAACCAGTACTTTATCTTAAACTTTCCGCAGATAACTTCCTGACAAAGCTCCAAAACCAGCGACCAATGCTCCTATCAATGCTGTAGCCAGTATTAACAAAAAAGGACTGTCTGCTTTAAGAATTAATAAAGACACTTTATGCGCCAGCAAATGATGATTGTTATTGCTGATATACCAGGCCAATAATCCCCAGCCGGCAAACAATGCAATAAAACCGGCAGTGAAAGAAACAAGTGGTTTTTGCGGTATAGCCAGTGCTACAATAAAGGCAACAATGGCAATAATCCACCAGGGCAAATACAGGCAGGCGGCAATACTAAGGAGGGCGGTAAGTAAGATGGTTATTAAGAATTTCATTGTCAATATTTTTGTTAAAGGTTGTTGAATGTTTTTGATTATGGTTTAAATATTATTGAGATAAGCTTCTTATAAAAACAACCATTGAGCCATTTTTAAATTTCATCATTTGCACAGCATCAGCTTATCTCAATTGCATATTTATTCTTTTGCATTTAACTTTTTGCAAAACTCATGGTCCATTTTACTCTGCTGCTGTTAGCTTCTTCTTTGGTCATCAGCCACAAAGCATAATATTTTCCTTGCACCCATTGGTTAATAAAATTGTCGTAAAATTTGCTGCCGGGGTTACCACTTTGTCCACCGGGATACACACCAT
>JAYTTM010001094.1:0-3466 GCA_043745055.1 Chitinophagaceae bacterium
TGTAGCTATTGAATCAGAAGAACTTGTATAATCTGCTTCTACTGTATCTACTCCACCAAAATAAGTAAAGAAAGGGGGTGTATCAGAATCTGGCATTTCATAAATAGTAACAACGCCTCTTTTATCTTCCCAATCTTTTTTAATTGGATATTGGTGTTCTTCAGGTAGATCGTAACGAACAATATCTACCTTTCCAGAATCTGTTTCTTTTAATAAACATTTAAGGGGTTTAAACTTCCATAAATTTTTATCATTCTTTTCTTTAATTCTTTCTTGTTGTGGTTGTAGTTTATCAATAGGAAATTCAGATACTCCTCGAAATTTAAAAGCATCATCCATGTAAATTGGTTTCTGAGATAAGATTAATTGATAATCTTTTCTATCAACTTTAGGATTAGTTTTTAATTCTTCATACTGTGCTTTTAACCAATGATATGCACCAACTTTATCTGAGTTACCAAAGTCATCAATAAAACCTGGCATTCCCCAATGCTCTGGAATATAAAGACCTGTTATTGTAGGAATACGTGCATCGTTAACCCAAGTATTAATTACTCCAAGAAAACCATTTTCTTCTGCAGCATACATGTACTTTTCCATTGGTCTACACTGAGATAAATCACCTACTGAACCTGCACCTATAAACATTCCTGTAGTGTAAATACCAGAAGTTACTGCGGGTTTAAAGAAGTTGTAAGTATTATCTCCCTTGGGTGCTATACCAAATTCTTCATGAAAACCATAATTGGACATACCACCCACACCTGTTGTTGCTGATTTCTGTAAAGTTATTCCAACCAATACTGAATTAAGCCCTGTATACTGTTTATTACCGTCAACGTTGATCTCTTTTCTTTGAGTCCATGACAAAGATGTATCTGGAGTAAACGACCGTATCCAGCCTGTATGAGTGTTTAAATGACCTCTGTATTTTGTATAGAATTTCCATATACCATTATCACCTTCCAAATAACCTTTCTCAGATGCAAATATTTTACACACTGAGTTTTGTTCAAACCATATAGAGTTGATAGTTTTAGCGCAGTGAAATAAAGAAGAAGCCATTTGACGCTTTTTGCAAAGTATAGCATGTTTGTGATGTGCTTCTGCTCTTTTTTCGTAAAGAGCTAAATGATATTGAATATCTCTAACTTCAGGAAAGGTATCTATTCCACCCTGTTCTTTATTTGCTACAGGTAAAAAATTTAACCACATGTAATACTCTCGAGGTAAATACCATTCCTTATCGCCATTCTTATAAATTACTCCTCGTCTACATTTCTCTTTTTCCTTTTTAAAATAGGCTTTATGATCTGCAGAACCCCATTGAGCACTTATATAAACTTTATGTTTTAACCACTTCCTAGCTTCAAGATTAAAGATAAAAGATGTTTCATCAAAGTCATATTCACATTCATCATTCCAAAGCAAATCTAGATATTTTCCAAATTCAATCTGAGAATCAAAACTTGTATAAGTCCATTCTTGTGTTTGAACAGTAAATGTAGGTATTTTGGTAAATGCAATATTCATAATTAATCATCCTCTTCATTTTCATCAATTGCAAGGCGGGAATTACCTCGAACTTTTACATTACCCGATTCTTCGTCGTAATCTTTATAAGCAGTTTTAAAACTCTTTGATAACGTTTCATATTTTTCTGCAAGGCGAGTAATATTAGATATGTTACCATCCCTTGCATTAAAATCTATTTCCACAGTCTTTAATCCTTTACCTATTCTATCCAGAGCTGCTTTTAATCCTTGATACATTCCATAAAAAGTAGTAAAGTATAGATCTTCCACACAACCCAAAGCTCGTTTAACAATAGGATCTTCCACATCTGCTTCTATTCCCATGTCAGATACTATTTGATCTGAACGTTCATCCAAGGGAATATCTGCATATGGATTATCTGCAGCTTTCATGGAATTCATGTAATGCAAATAAGCACATAGCTTTAGATGCTCTTCTGGAAACTTATCAAACATATTTTTTATAGGAAGAATGATATAGCAATCATCTTTTGGAATGATTGCTTTACCTTGCATCTCGAAAACTTTACCTATTGCCATTTGTAATTCCTGTTGTTGAGTTACCGTCTCCTGAAGTAGTTACTGTAAAATTGTATTTATCCATATTTCCAAATAATATATTAGGACTAATAGAATGATAGCCACTTGTTCTAACTCCTCCTAAAATGCCTGGAGTAATTAAACTTGCAACACTAGAAACAATTGTGTATTCTTTCCAATCATTTGGAGCAAGAATTTTTAACCTATCAATTAAATCTCCTACGTGAACAGGATTTTCTATTTTAAATATTTTCTTATCTGTATCTATTGTAATTATCATGCTGGTACTTGGTTTTTGTAGTAATCCATCATGGCGATTACTTCTTTTTTTAAATAAGGTAACTCAATTTCTCTCTCTGCTAATACTACTGGTACACCATCTTCTAGTACTGGAATACCTTCTTCATTTCTTTTTAAGGTAATGTGTTCAAGTATTAATTTTCCAGGCTTTAAATGTTTGTTTTGTTTCCAGAGCATGTACATGTAAGCGCTCATTTTTAAAGCATACATATTACCATTACAATTATCTAAATGCTCTAATGGATATGCAAACTTTTCTGGTTTAACCCATTGACTGGAAAAAGCTTTAAAAGCAATTTCTTTATCTGTTTTATAATCAAGTACGTGAATATGTGTATTCGTGGTAATTACTTTATCACTCTGACCACACAACCCATTCTCAATATCATAAATCATTAACTCTGGAAATACTGTATTGTAAGGTAAGTTCTGAATAGGAATAGAATACTTTACTTGATCAATTGTTTCACACGATAATATATCACAATTTGATTCTAAATATTGAAATTTATCTAAACCTAATAACTCATTCTCTCTTATCTCGTGAAGAATTGTTCCTACCTTAGTAGCAGCTTCTCCTTTCTCTTTCCATTTGTTTTGCCAGTACTCTTTTGTTTCTCCATTCTTTTTAGCATATTTGATAGCTATTGCATCCCAATCTTTTGCTCTCTCAAAATGCTTTGTCCATTTAGATACGGACTTTAATTCTTTCTCTTCAAAAAAATATTGATGAGTGTCTGCGTAAAACTTTATTTTTTCCATGCTGAGGGGTTGGTAATGAGCTAACAGGTGAACCTTGATTCAAATCACCCTCAATTTTTAATTAATTACTGTTGCATTAAATTCAAGAACTATATTATTTTCTATATTGTTCTCTGTATATATTACAGTAACTTTTTTACTTGTTTCTCCTAAAGCTTGAGGAGTAAAAGTAACTTTAAAATTCTCTGTGGTATTTGCTGCAATTAAAGCACTATCAATACTTGCAGTAGTACAACTACCACAACCTGCAGTAATCTTTGTTATTGTAATAGCATCCACTCCTGCAGTAAGAGCAAAATTAAAAGAGTGAGGTTTAGATAATACTAAAG
>JAYTTM010001095.1:0-3449 GCA_043745055.1 Chitinophagaceae bacterium
TAACGCCGCTGTTGGTGTTTTCACCAACAGCCAAAGGGCATGAAATTAAATGTTGGTTGCGGTAATAGTATAAATCCATAAAAAATATAATCAATGAAATATAGAACATGGTAAACATAATTTCTTACAGCAGTTATTTTAGAAAAGGTGGCTGCAGCGTATAAATATTGTTCAGCAATAATTTTATATAACAGGCGTTGATGACAATGGTTTTATTACGCATTTGAATGGGTAAGTTGGCGTTGGTTTTGGTTAGTGGTAAAAACACCCACAACGGCAAAAGAGGTAAATTTTTTTGTGTCAAATGTATTGTAATTTAATTTACTTATTCCACCTACCAATCAATCGCATCTTACTCCAAATTTTGCGGTGCTTACATTGATACTGACAGAAGCACTCTGTAATTTATTTATCCTGATATAAAATTGAACGAATGTAATCAAGAAGGATTCCTTCTTCTTCTTTTAAAGAAATATATTTATCAAAAACTTTTTCTTTTAACCCCTGCAAAATTTCAGGAATTGGCTCGTACATAGTTAACAATAATATTGCTGTATGTCTGTTAAAATTTTGTTCGCAATCCCTTATTGCTTTTGCTAACTCATATCCATTGGGCCCGGGATGCATAAAATCTGTAATGATTAAATCAATAGGCTCGCCTTTCTCCAAACAGTTAAATACGTGTGCTGTAAAAAATTGATGGTGGGTGAAAGTTTTAATATCAGCCTCAGGAAAATGGCTTAACAAAATTTTTTTAACACCGTTAACTAAAATCAGACTGTCATCGAAATGGATAATTTTTTTATTTGCAGTATGAGAAGATTGCATATTTAGTCTATTAATCGGGGCAAATTATCCCTTTGTTTTAATTATCCGGCTACTTAAAAGGCTTGACTACACAAGCCAATTAAATGTACCCAGGTTTAATGTGATACCTGCACAGAATTTAATTTCATTACAAAATATTTTTAGTTTAAATTAACACGATATGACCAATTATCTAATAGAAAGCACTTTGCAGCAAGAATATCTTGTGTGCAATATGGAATCACCTCTGCTTCAGCCATTTTGATTGCAGTAATTTTATTAGCAGCAGCCCTTTTGATAACTTTATCGTCTACGTTATTGTTTTCTAAAAGATCTAGTGTTTTCAGATAATAAATTTGATGTGGCTCATCTATCATCACATTATTCACGTAGTATTCAATCTGCTTTTTATTTTCCGGTTGTGTTGCTGAAATTTTTTCATTAAAATCTCCCTTTAACCATCTTACGAATTGTACTATGGCAAAGAGAATAAAAAATCCGTGTCCGTATGGAAAATCGTTATTCATTTGTAAATAGTTAGGATTAGCTTAGGCTTTCAAAAGAAATTATTTATTGATAGGTTAATAATATTAACAGCAAAATACCCAAATTATAAAAGTAAACCGTTCCTTATGATAATGTTTGCATCCCAAAGATAGCAACGTGTTTAATCTTTAAGCAGGATACATTTTTTATAGGCGGCGGTATTTTATTGCCGTTGTTGGTTTGTATTAAAAACATGTCAACGATTAGTAACGCCGCTGTTGGTGTTTTCACCAACAGCCAAAGGGCATGAAATTAAATGTTGGTTGCGGTAATAGTATAAATTCATAAAAAATATAATCAATGAAATATAGAACCTGGTAAACATAATTTCTTACAGCAGTTATTTTAAAAAAGATGGCCTTTGCATGTACCTGAAGCGTATAAATAATATTCAGCAAAAATTTATTGAGTAGGGGTTTATGAGGATGATTTTACTAGGCATTTGAATGGGAAAGATAGTTGCGGCTTCGGTTGTTGGTGAAAACACCCACAACGGCAAGACTGTCATCGGAATGCATAATTTTTTATTCGTTGAACTTACATTTGATCATTTGAGTTGACTAAGTTTAATATATTAGCTGATTGGTATTTCTTGGTTTAGTATTTCATTATTAAATAAAGGGTTAATAATTTCTTTTGAAGAATAATCTTCTTTGTTACTAATCCATTCCTTTAACCGTGAAAGATAAGCAATGGCAGTATTGAAATGAGTTTTTACATTTCCGTTCACGGTGTCTTGAATTTTTGCATGATTTACCATTATCCAGCTCGTTTGTTTTTTTGCATTACCCTTACTGTTTATTAAATCAAATCCGTAACCTGAATAAATCATTGTGTTATTGGTTATAATATAGCGGTCATGAAATTCTTCTCCATTGTATACCACCCATTCCAATTTTATTGCTTTATTTTTAAATTCTTCTTTTAGTTTCGATTCAATCCATTCAACTCTCTCAGGTATTATAATAGATGCTTTATCTTCCTGTTTACCGGCGCTGGATTTACTAACAAAGAGAGTTATGTAATACGTAGACTTTAAATCTCTGTTTATCATGTTCTTTATCAACTCTACTACATGTTTATTTTCGTCATCACGAAACAAATGTGGGTCTACTATGACAATTGAATGGTGAGGTAATTTATATTGATTTACGAATGACCAGTTTTTTACTTCTTTAAATTTGAACAATTCTACACTGAACTTAGCTAATCTTTGGTAGGTTAAAGGTTTGTTTAAATGATGTATTAGACAACCATTTTCTTCTTCTAATTTTTTGGTAAAATGATTGAAACTGTTTGATAAAAAAAATTGAGTGAATGGATTTTGTGTTAATCCTTTAAGGCTTTGATGCTTTATAGTAATAAAATCTTTAGGTCGGTATTCAATTCTTTTTTTTCCATTTCCACGCAAAAGAAATTCAAGTAATGGATTACACTTTTTATCACTTTGCAACACTTTAATTTCCTCATCAGATTTATCAATACTGGCGGATATTCCATTTAGAATAAGTTGCACCAGTTCTGCTTTACTTTTGTTATCAAGCGCTTTATCTGTGTCAAGAAGATTTACTTGTGCTTGTCTTGCCATTTCTTCTAAAAATTCATACGAAACATAAGCTGGTAATAAATCCATATTTAATTTTTTTGGCTATTTTGTAATCCAAATAAGCTGATGGCTATTTTTGAAGCTTCGTCAAAAAAGCCTGAACCAAAATCATCAGACAGGTACCCATCATTAAGAATATTTATTTTTTTTACCTGTGGTTCCCCTGGAGGAATTTCATTAGGCGGATAAAAATAATAAATTACCGTATCCGCAGGTGTTAATTTGCTTTTATTCGACGCCGTTAAATATTGAAGCTTACGAATCAGGTATTCACTATGTGTTTCAATTATCAAAGAATTGCTATACAGTTCTTTCGCCTCACAAAATATATCTGCCAATTTAGATTGAAAAGCCGGGTGCAAATTGCTTTCGGGTTCTTCTATAATTAAGATGCTTCTACCACCGTACAAAGCAAGTTTTAATAAAACCGGTATCAACTGCATTACGCCGTAGCCAAATGAAGTTATATCAACTTCTTTACCGGCAACTG
>JAYTTM010001096.1:0-12891 GCA_043745055.1 Chitinophagaceae bacterium
TTATCTTTAAAAAGTTTAGCCAGGGAGAAACTTAAAGAATCAATATTATTTTTAAAGCGCAAACCATTTTTTTCCCTCAGGCCATCTGCACCAAAATCCACATACACATCAAAAATGGGAACCGAAGTGCTGAGCATATTTCCATCTTCACTATAAATAGTTCCCCGCTCTGCAAGCAACGGCATAAATTTCTGGTGCAGACTATCACCCATACTCATCCAATATTTGCCTTCTGCCTGCTGAATATAAAATGCCTTGCCCAGCACTATTAAACCTAGTACTACCATCCCCAAAAAACAGAGATATACCCGCCACAATATGTCTTTTTTTACATCCATACCCCAGCTCCATAAATGGAGTTATTAATTTTTATTTTCTTGAAACAAGCATTATTAATTCAAATCATCATCGTTGGCCTGTCCCGATTTTTTTCGGGAGTCATCTCTTGTACAGCATATCTTTTATCATCTTTATCCACTAATAGTTTAGCCACATCAGGGGGTTGGAGTTTCTCTTAACAATGTTGGCGCCTGCGTCAATTCCTTTAATCCTAATGGTTCTACTGCCTTTGCCAGCTCACTTGCCTTGCTTCTGAATATCACTTCGCTCCTGATGGTTTTAAATTCGTATTCCAGTTCCTTTATGTGCTTCTCAGATGTGCCTATTTTTCTGGTGAGTTTATCTGCAAAGTGACCATTGAATATGTATAACACTGCCAGCAATGCCAAAAACAAAAAGAAAGGAATATTTCTAACCACCCATTGATGGTTGAGCATTTTTTTCCAGTCAATTTTTTGAGCAGGTGCTTCCTGCTGTGCACTGGTAAATTCTGCCATTTTATCAATCAATTTTTTTAAAATCCTTTTTATATCATGCCTGTTACAAAGCAGTTTCTCTTATTGGTTTTCAATTCTTTTTTCTGCAACTCTCAGCTTTGCACTTCTCGCTCTGGTATTTATTTTACATTCTTTCGGTGTAGGTATTATAGGTTTTTTTGTAATAATAGTAAACGGACTTGCCGGCTTATTTCCATATACATCTGCCTCAGGCTCATCCATGGAACCGGTTTTAAAAAAGTTTTTTACAATCCTGTCTTCCAGCGAATGAAACGTAATGACTGCGATGCGGCCGCAAGGTTTTAGCAAACCCGGCGATTGCTGCAACAATTCATTTAAAGCGCCCAATTCATCATTAACCTGTATGCGAAGCGCCTGAAACAATTGTGCAAAATATTTTTGGGGGTTACCCATTACCACCGGCTGTACAGCCTGCCTTAATTCTTTTATAGTGGTAATGACAACTATTTTTCGTTGCTGCACAATTATTTTGGCCAAAGTTTTTGCATTGGTTACTTCGCCATACTGCTCAAACATTTTATGTAACTGCTGTTCCGATGATTCTTTTAATACATCAGCTGCTGTTAGTTTCTGTCGTTGGTCCATCCGCATATCCAATGCTGCATCAAAGCGAAAAGAGAACCCTCTTTCAGCCTCATCAAACTGGTGACTGGAAACGCCGAGATCTGCCAGTATCCCATCTACCTGTGTAATTTTATGAAGCCGTAAAAACCGCTGAATATTACGGAAGTTTTGAGGTACAAAAATTACCCTTTTATCTGCAGGAAGATTTTTTATAGCAGCTGCATCCTGGTCAAAAGCAACAAGGCGGCCATTTTCGTTCAACCTTTTCAAAATTAGTTTGCTATGGCCTCCGCCACCAAAAGTGCAATCCACATAAATACCGGCAGGCTTTATTTCCAATCCGTTTACCGCCTCCTGTAATAAAACCGGAATATGATAATTGGCAGCTTCTTCCTGCTGTCCATTTGGTGTTATTGGAAGTTGAGTGCTCATACCCTTAGTTATGCTGCCCGTTGTTGCCTCCCATTACATCATTGGCCAGTACGCTGTACGATTCCGGCGAAAAAGATTCAAAGAACTGTTTGTATTTTATTACATCCCATATTTCAATTTTATCCACTGCAGATACCAGTACGATATCTTTCTCTAATCCTGCATACTCCAGCAATGCTTTTGGTAACAACAACCTGCTGGCACTGTCCAGTTCCATTTGCGTAGCCCCGTTTAAAAAGTAGCGGCGGAATGTTCTTACTTTTGGATCAAAATCATTCAGCATGCTCACTTTGGTAAATATTGGATCCCAGGTTTGTTTTGGGTATAACACAAGGCACTGTTCTGTACCCCTGTTTATTACAAATTGTGTGGCAACATCTCCTGCCAGCTGTTTTTTAAACCCAGCTGGTAATAGAAACCTTCCTTTGGCATCTAAAGTAACCTCATATTCGCCCAAAAAACCAATCATTTACAAGGAGTTATTCAATGTGAAATAAATATTACCACAAAATAACACTTTTTCCCACTTTCTTATCATAAATAGAAAAAACATTTTTGTCCACATGCCTGTATGGTTTACTGGGACTGCTAAAGCAGGGCTTTTACCTTAAACTATAGGTGGATAGTGTGTGAATTACGGTGGATAACCTGTGAATTAGATAAAACCAGAAGAAAAAAATAATCAAATTGAAAAATTGATGACGCAGTTGGACGTATTGTTTAGTCAAATAAAACGGGCAATTGGTTTATATTTATATTCTAAATTAAATATTATGGGACTGGTATATGCAGAAATAGAAATGATTAATGCGGAAGATATTGCTCTAGCACGTCGTTTCATAATTGGTGAAGATGAAGTAAAACGAATGTCTGTTAATATGCTGGTAGATTCCGGCGCCTATAATTTATGTATAAATGAAACAATTCAGGAACAACTACAGTTGCCTTTCGTTGAAAAACGGAAAGCTCAGTTGGCAAACGGACATATTGAGGAATATGATGTAGTTGGCCCTGTTCAACTTAGATTTAAAAATAGAAAAACAGTCTGTAATGCTATGGTTTTAAGTGGTGACAATGAACCTTTGTTAGGTGCGATTCCATTAGAAGATATGGATGTGTTGATTCACCCATTACGCCAGGAATTAATTGTAAATCCGGAACATCCATATTTTGCGCAGATGAAATTAAAGTAATTTTTAAGCTCTATTTTGCCAATGGAAAAGATAAATAAAATGTAGTGCCTTTGCCTAAGACACTTTCTGCTTTAATAATTCCGTGATGGGCATCTATCATTGTTTTTACATAGCTCAATCCAAGGCCAAAGCCTTTTACATTGTGGAGATTGCCAGTATGTGCCCGGTAAAATTTTTCGAATATCCGGCTCACTGTTTCTTTAGTCATGCCAATACCATTGTCTTCTATTTTTAATAGAAAATGTTTGCCTGTATTGTTAGTGGTTAGTTTTATAACAAGTTTGTCCTGCGAATATTTAACAGCATTGTCCAACAGGTTACTAACAAGATTGGTGAAATGAACTTCATCTACCATCAATAAATCTTTAGCGGCATCCATATTAATATCAATACGACCTTTTTTTTCTTCTACCTGCAAATGAATATTATTAAGCGCACTGGTAATTAAATCATGAGCATGTAGCCTTTTCAGATTAAGCTGTACTTCCTGCTTATCCAGCAAAGCAGCCTGCAGTATGGTTTCTACTTGTTTATTCATCCGCTTGTTTTCTTCCTTTATAATACGGGTAAAGTACTCCATTTTTTCTCTGTTACCGATTACCTTTTCGTTTTTTAACGCATCTACTGCCAGTGAAATGGTTGCCAGAGGCGTTTTAAATTCATGCGTCATGTTATTGATAAAATCAGATTTTATTTCACTCAGTTTCTTCTGTTTTAACAATGCCCTTACGGTTAAAAAAAATGCTGCTAAAATAATTACAGTAAATAAAATGGCACCCACAATAAACCAGGTCATAGAGTTCCAGATAAAACTTTTTGCATGCGGTACTGTAATCATCAACAATTCCTGCGGCGAAATCCCCTCCGAAAGACTACCGCCCGGCGATTCCAATTGTATTACATGCATTTTATTATTAGCCGAATCGGAATAGAGTTTAAAAAAGTTTTCGGATTGAATTTCTTCGCCCATTAATGTAGTGGGTATAATAGCAAATTCAAATGGAACTTTTTTAAGCCCCTTTTTATCAAAAGCAGCTCGGATAATTCCTTTTATTTCGTCTTTTGAATAGCGCTTAACTATGGTTGGCTTAAAAATTTCGAGCTGTAATTTTTCGCTTGGGAAAAACCCATCATTCTTTTTCATCATGGGCACCAGATTTCCCTTTTGCTCCATCAAGTCTTCAGCAGCCTGTGTAGTAGCAACACTTACATGGTCATTAAACTTTTGCTCTTCTGTTTCCAGGGATCCTTTTATCCATAGAATTTGAAAAAAAATAATGCCCAGCAACGACAACAAAATCAATATAGTAATAATGGGGAAAATTCTTTTCATCGTGTGGTAAAGGTAAATGAGTTAACTACTGTATGCTTGTACCTGTTCTATAAAAATAAATTTTAACGAAGGTTTAAACTATTAAACGGCGTGAAAAATACAATTAAAAATTACCGTTGCAAAACAAAATAAGCAATAACTTTAGAAATATGATTTCACCCACCTCCGGCATATTGTTAATTGCAGACCCTTTTTTAAAGGATCCGAATTTTATGAGGTCGGTTGTGTTTATTTGTGAACACCAGGATGAAGGCACATTTGGTTTTGTTTTGAATAAAAAGTTTGAACAAACAATGGATGACCTTATTAATAATTTTGATGGATTTCCTGTACCCGTTTATTATGGCGGGCCGGTACAAAATGACACTATACATTTTGTACATCAATATCCTGAAGAAATACCAGGAGGCAAAGAAATAATGAAAGGGATTTACTGGGGCGGAGATTTTAATAATCTAACAAAAATGGTAAAAAACCGTACCATTGATTATAATAAAGTTAGATTTTTTATTGGTTACAGCGGATGGGGCAAAGGTCAGTTATCTGAAGAAATTGCTGAAAAAAGCTGGCTGACAGTAGATGCTACAGCCCCACTTGTTTTTCACCAAAAACCAGATGATATCTGGAAAGACAGCCTGAAACACTTAGGCGGTGATTATGAAATTATGATCAATTATCCGATAGACCCCCAATTGAATTAGCTTAATATTTTATTTTACTGTTGCAGCTTTGGCGTACTGATTTCTTTTTGTTTTCAATACAAATTTATTGAGCTGCAAACCAGGAGAAGCTAAAATTGAAACATAAATAAGATTGCAATTGCTGCATTTTTCTTTTCTATATTCATAAAAAATCACCATTTGCTATACAGGATTCTTAAAATATTTTCACGTCTTTTCATTCACATCTTTTGCAGGAATATCCGGATTAACAATGCAGCGTTACTGCAAACGGAAGGGCCAGTGTTGTTAGCCACCAATCATCCCAACTCATTTTTAGATGCCATTATTTTAGACACACTATTTGAACAACCCATTTACGCTTTGGCAAGAGGTGATGCATTTAAAAACAAAAGAGCTGATGCAATTTTAAGATCGTTAAATATGTTACCTGTTTACCGGGAAAGAGAAGGTACCGAAAACCTTCAACTCAACTACAATACTTTCGATGACTGTATAAATATTTTTAAAAAAGATGGCATTGTATTAATTTTCTCTGAGGCTTTGTGCGAAAACGAATGGCATCTTCGCCCTTTAAAAAAAGGAACTGCAAGATTAGCAGTTGCTACCTGGCAAAAAGGTATCCCTGTAAAAATTTTACCGGTAGGTATCAATTACAATAGCTTTTACTTGTTTGGTAAAAATGTACAAATTAATTTCGGCAATTTTATAGACCAACATGATCCTGCTTTTACCATTAATGAGAGTGGTAAATTATTGAATGATATCAATATAGTAATACAACAGCAATTGCAACAATTAGTTTATGAAATTCCGCTGGGAGATAAGGAACAACAGGCCAGGATATTTACAGTTCCCATTAGCCGATTAAAAAAAATATTATTGACCTTGCCAGCTGTAATTGGCTACCTGCTTCATTTTCCACTATATTACCCGGCAAATAAAATCATAAAGCCTAAAACACTCAACACAGGCCACTACGATTCTATATTAAATGGGCTGCTCCTTTTAACCTACCCTTTTTATTTGCTGCTGCTGTCATTAATTGCTTTTTGGGTTTGGGGAGGATTTTGGTGGTTGGGCGTATTTTTGTTGGTACCTTTTACCGCATGGAGTTGTGTACAGTTAATGCAACAAACGGATGATTGATTTTTAAATTTCCCCTTGCTCGTAGTAATCATTACGAAATTATATTTTCTCAAAAAACGCTGAATAAATAATTATAAGAACCTGCCAGCTGGCTTACAATTAAACAGCAATTAATTACTATACAACCAATCCGTCTTTTAAACGGATGGTACGGTTACCATAAGTAGCATTGTGTTCGCTATGTGTAACCTGCACAATGGTTACCTTTTCCTGTTCATTTAATTTCTTAAACAATTCCATAATTTCTGTAGCCTGATCGCTGTGCAAATTACCTGTTGGTTCATCTGCAAAAATCACTTTTGGGTTACCTGCAATAGCCCTTGCAATACCTACCAACTGTTGTTGACCACCGGAGAGTTGAGAAGGAAATAAGTCCTTTCTGCCCACGATATTAAACTTATCCAGCAACTCTGCCACCCTGCTTTTTCGCTCAGATGAATTAAGCCCTTTATAAAGCAAGGGCGTCTCAATATTTTCATAAACTGTTAGGTCATCTATTAAATGATAGGCCTGAAATACAAAGCCAATCTGGTTGCGATGCAGTTCCGTTTTTTTCTTTTCTTTAAGATGAGAAACGTTTTCGCCGAGGAATAAATATTCGCCATCATTAGGCTCTTCCAACAATCCCAGAATGTGCAGCAGCGTTGATTTCCCTGAACCGGAAGGGCCCATAATGGAAACAAATTCACCTGCTGCAATATCAAGACTTATATCACTCAACACATAGACTTTTTTTGAGCCGGTATTGTAATATTTATAGATTTTTTTTAGTGCTATCATTTTTTGATTTTGTCGTTGAGACGTTTAAGGTTTTTTATTAAATCAAAAGTAATGTTCATTCAATTTTATTGTATCTAGTTGTCTTTTATATCAAACCTTCCATCCTCTCCAGTTATTCTGCTTTTAAACTTTTTACCGGGTTGGCAATGGCTGCTTTTATGGCCTGAGAACTTACTGTAAGTACTGCAATCAAAACAGCCAGAAAACCAGCCAATACAAACACCCACCAACTGATATTGACACGAAATGCAAATTCCTGCAGCCACCTATTCATAGCCCACCACGCCACAGGGAATGCAATTACTGTAGCAATCAGCACTAATTTTATAAAATCTTTCGACAGCATTGTTGTAATATTACCAACCGTTGCACCCAACACTTTTCTTACACCAATTTCTTTAATACGCTGTTCTGCCATGTAAGTTGCCAAACCGAATAAACCTAAACAAGCAATTAAAATTGTAAGAATGGCAAACAACAAAGCAATCTTCCCCACCCGCTGCTCGGAGCGATACATATTATCAAATGCATCGTCTAAAAACTGGTAGCTAAAAGGCATACCCGGTGCCATAGCAATCCATTTAGATTCTATTTTTTTTACCAATGTCTGTACATCGCCTGTACTTACTTTAAAAGATGTTGCCCATTTGTTATATCCAAGACGCATACAGAGTGGGCCGATATTTTTTCTTAATGATTCAAAATTAAAGTTCTTTACTACTGCAACAATCGTATACGAAATGGTTTTAGAAGGATCATGTTCATCTAAAGTGAATATTTTTTTCCCTAAAGGATCTGCATATCCTAATATCTTTTCAGTGGTTTCATTGATGATAATGGCCGAAGAATCAGCACCAAATTCTTTTGAGAAATTTCTCCCTTTGATGATTTCCATACCAAGGGTTTTGATGTAGTCGTAATCAATATTCCAGGTTTGCATGTTAAGACTGTTTTTGCTGTCCATTACAGGTTCCTTTGAGTATGTATTGTCGCTACGTGAAGAATTTGAAACAGGAAGATATCCACTAAAAGTAGCAGCGCTCACCCCTGCCATTTTTGTTACCTCATTTTTAAAAACATCTACATTTTTATCCAATGCACCTGTATTGTTTATCACCAGCAGCTGATCTTTATTAAAGCCCAGTTTTTTGGTTTGCACATAATTCAACTGCTTGTAAACAATGCTAACCGCAACTATTAAAACAATCGAAATAAAAAACTGAAAAACTACCAGTCCACTGCGGAGATTATTCTTTTTAAACCCTGTATTTAATTTTCCTTTTAATACCTTAATTGGCTGAAAAGAAGACAGAAAAAAAGCCGGGTAACTACCTGCCAGTAACCCTACAAAAAGCGGAAGTAGTAATAATAACGGAAGCGTTTTAAGAGTAAAAAGATTTTGAATGTTTAAAGATTTTGTAGAAACAGTATTAAAATAGGGCATCGCAAGCCAGGCAATTAAAACAGCGATTATTAAAGCCATAAATGACAACAGGGTAGATTCGGTGAGGAATTGAGCAATCAATGATTTTTTTTCTGTACCCAATACTTTGCGGATGCCTACTTCTTTTGCTCTGCTTATAGAACGGGCTGTGGACAGGTTCATAAAATTGATGCAGGCAATTAGTAATATAAATAAAGCCACTGCTGAAAATATATACACATATTGCATGTTTCCATTTACGCCCAGTTCTGGAAACCTGTCAGATTTTAAATGAATATCAGTCAAAGGCATCAACCGGTATTCTATTTTTGTACCGCTTTTTTCCAGATCGTTCATACTGGAAATCTGCATGCGCTCCCGTACTTGTGGAAAAAGATATTTTTCCACTACCTGCTTAAAGTTTTTCTCAAACACTTTGTAATCGGTTCCCTTTTTCAATAAAATATACGTTTGAAAATTATGGTTGAGAAAACTGCCAAAATCATACTCAACATTTGCCATCGAAAAAATAAAATCAAAATTGAAATGAGACGCAGATGGTATGTCCTTTATAACTGCAGTTACTTTATATAGAGCATTTTTTGTATCGTTAGTCTCAATCATTTTACCAACAGCATCGGTTGTACTAAAATATTTTAGGGCAGTGGATGCTGAAATTACAACAGTGTTGGGTTCATTTAATGCCGTCTTTGTATTACCCGAAACAGCAGGCAGTGTAAAAACATTGAACACAGTAGAGTCGGCATGTACCACCCGTTGTTCATCAATAAATTCGTTTCCCTTTTTTATAAGTTTACTTCCCCTTGAATTATAAAACCGAACATATTCTTCTACCTGCGGATAATCTTTTTTAAGGGTAGCACCCATTGGATCCGAACAGGTGGGCAGTTTCATTTCTGCACCTCCAAACTTAATGTCGGAATTGATACGGAATATTCTGTCTGCATTTTCATTGTAACGGTCATAACTCAATTCATCCTGCACATATAAACTTATCAAAATAAAACAAGCAAGCCCTAATGAAAGACCCACGATATTTATTAAAGAAAACACTTTGTTTTTCCGGAAATTTCTCCACGCAATTTTTAAATAACTTTTTATCATGGTATAGAATTTTAGGCGCTTATTGTTAGTTCAAATTACCGCTTCAATATTTCAAAACATTTGAAATGCTTTAAATAGTTTTATTAGGAATAATAACTCAGTAATAACACATCTCAACAGCCATGCCACGCTGCAACCCATTACAGCAAAGGGTTGCAGATGTTACCTTAAAAAAAATGTACGAAAACGGACACAGGATGTCTGATTTCGTACACAAAAAGTTTGAATATTTTTATTCAGATTTCAAACTCTTAGCCGGGTTGGCAATGGCTGCTTTTACAGATTGAAAACTTACAGTAATAAATGCAATACCCACAATAGCAAAAAATGGAATAATAAAATAGTACCACTTAATATTCATTCGGAATACATAGCCCTGCAACCAATTTGATAAAGTGAACCACCCAACAGGTGCAGCCACAATAAATGAGATCAATAACAACACTGCAAATTTCTGGTACAATAATTTTTAAATATCACTTACTGTAGCCCCCATCACTTTGCGAACACTTATTTCCTTTGTACGCTGCAACGTTGTGAATTACACCAGCCTAAATAAACCCATGCAGGCAACCAGTGTTACTTCAGCGTAACATATATTTTTCCGCTACCACCATGCACAGTAACTGGTATGCCGCCGCCATTTAAAGATCCCTCCATACGATGTTCTTCTACATCACCTTTAAAAGTAGCAAGGGAATTCACTTTTATTTTTTCGGCATATAGTTTTAAATCCATGCCTTTATCCTGCGGAATCTGCAGCTCAATATCGCCACCAGAGTTGCTGAGTTTTACATACTTGCCCAAAACTTTCATATCAATACGGATGTTGCCGCCACTGGTAGCTGCATCCAAACTACAGCTCAGCTCCTTCATCTTTACATCGCCGCCAGAAGTGCTGGCAAACAATTCTCCTTCAATTAAATTACCGTTTACATTTCCACCACTGGTAGTTGCTTTTATCATGCCGTTTAAAGTTTGCATGGATACATCTCCGCCAGAAGTTTTAAGTTTAATATTGCCTTGACTATTGCTGGCGTCGATATTTCCGCCACTGGTTGTTAACTCAATTTCATCTTGTGAATTTGATAAAGTAACGTTACCTCCGGATGTTCTGCCAATGATATTTCCACTCAAATGATCTACTACCAGGTTACCGCCACTTGTGGAAAAATTTTGTTTGCCTTGCAAGGATGATATATCAATATTTCCACCGCTAGTGGTAAGATTGGTAGATACGGCATGTGGTACAAAAACTTTAAATGAAATAGAAAGGCCATTCTTCCCGTTGTTATAACCTTTCTTTGGCATTGCTGTTGCGGTTAATGTTTCTCCTGATACTGAAATGGCAAAATCATAATTCTTGTAGAGCTTATTTTTTATTTCTTCAGTTGATAAATTTTTACTGCTTCCGTAATTTGCCGAAATATATACTTCAATACGGGCATCTGTATCTACTCCGGCAACAGTAATATTACCGCCGGATGTACTGGCTTTTACATTTTTAATATTTTCATTGGCCAATGATTTACTAAGGAAAGGAGTTTTGGAATTTTCCTGTGCAAGCGCTGCTATACCGACGCCGCAAAGCAATAAGAGAGAGAAATACTTTTTCATGTGAATGTTGTTTAATTATTTTTAAGATGATAGTTTCTGTGCCTTACATTTATTCTGACGATAAGCATGGACCATGCGTTTACGTTTAATTTTGACAAAAGTTACTTTATTAAAAATTTATTTTTTCCCTTTGCCATTGTTTGGGAAAAGCTGCCAATGGATCTTTAGTAAAAGTGTAAAACCTGCCGGCCGGCAGCTACCCTTTGCACACAAGTTATTCTGCTTTTAAATCGGATATTTGTTAGAAACAATGGAAGTTAATTTATGGCCAAAACACTTTATAGCAAATTTTAAAGGTATGACGGGAGATAAGCGTTTAGGTGCCCGGAGGCAGCGTTTATGGAACAGCTTAAACATGCAACCTGGTTCTACCATTAGTAAGTTATCCACCAGTGATGCCGAGCAGGCTGCCTGTTTACGGTAGGCGGGTACCGACCTGTGCGGATGCTTTTCGGCATCGGACTGGCTTAAAAATCTAATCGGTATTTTAAATCGAGTATATTTTTTAAGCCTGTTATTATTTTGAAATGATGAGCTCAACGCCCTTAATATCCCTTAATTTATAAAGAACGTCCTCCAGCCGGTTAATAGGTATCCCAACGGTAATGCTGCAAAACAATTGCTGTTCCTGCTTTATGGTGGTACAGTTGTATTGTTTAATGATGGTATGTACTTCATTGATATTGGTATAATCGCAGTGTACTTCGTAGTTTACTTCTACCTGTTTCTGAATAAGGGGCGTTAACTGTAAGGCCAGCATGGTGGCCATTTTATAAGCATTGATTAAGCCTGGTACACCAAGCAAGGTTCCTCCAAAATACCTTACCACAATTACTGCAATATTGGTAAGTTCTTTACTATCCAGTTGGCCCAGTATTGGTTTACCGGCAGTTCCTGCTGGTTCACCATCATCATTTACCCTAAAATTATTTCCATCAATCCCAACCCGGTACGCAAAACAATGGTGTGCTGCTTTTGGGTTTTCTTTCTTTAAATCGGTCAGTTGTTTCTTAAATGCATCTACTGATGCAATATGGTAAGCGTAAGCAATAAACTTGCTGCCCCTGTCTTTAAATTCGGCCACAGCTGGCTTTTCAATAGTGTAGTAAACAGATTTATTTGCTGCAGTGCTCAATGGCTTAAATGGGTTAGGTGTGGTTTAAAATATTGTATAAGGTCGGTTCCGGGCTTTGCTGTTTTTATCAATGTTTCATTTTTTAATACCGGTGCAGCAATGCCATCACCAATAATTAATTGTTCATTGGTAATTACGCAAGCTTCATCCCAAAGCCCGGCATCTATAAATGATTGCAATAGTTTTGTTCCACCTTCTACCAAAACACTATTGATATTTTGAAGATAGAGTTGATGCAATACCTGTGGTAGTAAAGGTTGGCTAGCTGCTATTTGTTTGTAAACAGTTTTTTCAATTTGCTCAATTTTCTCATAATTGAAGATGATTGTTACACCCTTATTAGATAATAGGTTGCTTGTAAAAGGCAGTTGTAAATTTTTATCAATCACAACTCTTACAGGATTGTTTCCTGGCCAAAGGCGGGTGTTAAGCGTGGGGTTATCATGCAGCGCTGTGTTGGTGCCTATCATAATAGCAGCTTCTTCGCTTCGCCATTTATGCGCCAGCCGGTTGGTAATAGCTCCACTTATTTTTACGCTAGAAAAATCAGCCTTTGCAATTTTGCGATCATTGCTTTGTGCCCATTTTAAAATGATATAAGGC
>JAYTTM010001097.1:0-12880 GCA_043745055.1 Chitinophagaceae bacterium
GGGGCAGAGCAGAAATTTGTAGGAGCACTCATTGTTCCTAGCATTCCTAATCTTAAAGAATGGATGCGGCAAAAAAATATTCCGTTTGTTACCAACGAAGATGCAATCAATAACCCAGAAGTGCTTGCTTTATACAAGGAACTAATAGACAGCTTCAATAAATTTTTTAACCCGGTTGAACAAATAAAACGTTTTGAGCTGCTCCCCAATGAATGGACAATAGAAAGCGGTGAACTTACTCCAACGCTTAAGTTAAAAAGAAAAGTAATTATGGAGAAATATGCGCCTGTTATTGAACGCATTTATAAATGAGGCTGCTATTTCAAAGTTTTTTTCTTGTTAGCAGATGTGGGTATGGTAGGATAAGTAATTCTGTTTACCGGCATAGCAGCGCCTCCAAGCATTAATTGAACGCATTCATTAAGTATGATGTATTTGTTAGCCACAAACAATTGCATTTTATCTGGTGGTAACCGAAGGTTGTAAAATCCATTTGTTACCAGCATGTCATCAAAAGCTGGATTATAATGATTGAAATAGGCAATGTCCATCAGCAGGTTTTTAGTAATTACCACCGAGTTGTATTTTCCTGAAATCGTCAGCATTTCCACATCTACCAGTTCAGCAGCAGTTAGACTATCGGCTTTTGTTATGCCATTATTATAATTTCTCTTACCCGGGTAACCAGCATATCCATTTACACTGCCTGATTGGCTGCTTCCAATGGTAGTAACACCTGCCCCACCTTCCATGATGTAATGGGTAGCAATAAAGCGTTTCACATAAGTCCTCGATTCTTCTGGTAAATAATACTGTAAATTCCAGAAATTTCTGCTGCCACTTTTTTTAATGGCGCTGTAAACCCTGCCTGGTCCACCGTTGTAGGCCGCCATTACCAGTAACCAGTCATGTAATTGGCTGTATAAATAAAGCAGGTATCTTGATGCTGCATGGCTGCTTTTGTAATAATCCCTTCGGTCGTCTATAAACGGATTTACCGAAAGGCCATATTCCCTTGCGGTGTAAGGCATAAACTGCCAGGGGCCACCAGCACCCTTGTTACTCGTTGCTGAACTACTAAGATTAGATTCTATTACAGCAATATATTTTAACTCCTTTGGCAAACCATACTGGGCCAATATATTTTCTATCAGGTTAAAATAAGGCTGCCCCCAACCTTTCATATTCAACAAATATTTAGAATGCCCCCTCATGTAATCCTGAATAAAAACTTCAGCATTCGGATTTATTTGTGATGTATACGGTAGTGATGCATTGTAGCTGTAATTTGAAAAAAGATTTTTAAATCCGTATTTGGTAACCTGATTAAAATATTCCACTTTCTCCTTTTTGGGAGCCACTCTCGATTGTAGTACTTCCTCAATTATTGCATCTTCCAGCACAGTATCTACTATAATTGTATCCGTTAAGTTTATGCTGGCTTCTTTACAACATGGCGATGGTTCGGCAAATGAAAATTGCAGAAAACAAAGTAAACATAGATATGTAAAAAATATTTTTTCCATTATGTAAAACACTAAGCATATTTATACTGCAGCATCAAATGCGATGAAATTTGTAACAAAGTTACTTCGTCTTTCTTATTTGTCATAACCTGAAGGCCAAAAGGCATGCCATTGCTATGTTTAAACAATGGCAGACTAATAGCGGGTAATCCAGTAAGGTTTGCAAAAACCGTATAGATATCCGCCAGATACATAGCAATGGGATCATCCGATTGATCTCCAATTGTAAAGGCTGTGGTTGGTGAAGTAGGTAATATTATCGCATCATACTTGCTGAAAACCTCATTTATTTTATCTACCAATAATTGCCTTACCTGCTGCGCCTTGGTATAGTATGCATCGTAATAACCAGCACTTAAAACAAAAGTGCCCAGCATAATTCTTCTTTTTACTTCTCTGCCAAAACCTTCACTACGGCTTTGTTTATAAAACGCTGTTAAATCAGTTATATTTTCTCTGGTAGCATGGCCATATCTTATTCCATCAAACCTGCTAAGGTTGGAGCTTGCCTCCGCTGTTGTAAGCACATAATAAGCAGGTACAATATGATCGAGTAAATCAAATTTTACTGGCTCAATTAAATGCCCTCCCTTTTTTAAATCTGCAATACATTCTTTTATGCCAGCACATATTTCTCTATCCAATGATGGGTGATTGATTGCCTCATCAAAATAGGCAATACGGTACTTTTTATCTGTTGGTGAAATTGAATTTCCTTGTGAAAATATATCTCCAAATCGCCCCTTAGCGGATAGTGGTTCCGGAATGGCAGTACTATCATATTCATCTGCACCTGCAATTACTTCCAGTATTAGTGCTATATCCTGAACGTTATTTCCAAAAATACCAATCTGGTCAAATGAAGAAGCATAAGCAATTAATCCATACCTCGATATCCTTCCATAAGTTGGCTTTAAACCTACTATACCACAGAAGTCTGCAGGTTGCCTTACAGAGCCGCCTGTATCGCTCCCAAGGCTTACCATACACAAGCCCGCCTGCACGGCAACTGCACTTCCACCAGAAGAACCGCCAGGCACTTTGGTATTATCAATTGCATTTAAAACAGGACCATAAGCAGAGTTTTCATTGGTGCTTCCCATGGCAAATTCATCGCAATTGCAATTACCAATAATGATAGCTCCTTCATCCAATAAGCGTTGTACAGCTGTTGCATTGTAAACTGCAATAAAATTTTCTAAAATTTTAGAGGCTGCGGAAATTTTGTGTCCTTTATAACTAATTACATCCTTAATAGCAATAACAACACCATGCAATTTACCCGGCTGTTTACCGGCAATTCTACTGGCATCCAATTGAGCAGCTGATTCTAAAGCCTCGTCAGCAAATACTTCCGTAAATGCATTCAGTTGCTTGTGTTGATTTATTTTTTCAAGATAATTTGAAACAGTTGTAACACAAGACGTATTACCTTGAAATAATTGCTGTTGATATTCGCTGATGCTGTTGTACAAAATATCCGCTATTAATTAGTATTTATAAAAATAGGCTGAAGCAGCTGATGCAATGCAATCAACCACTTCAGCCGTAAATAATGTTGGCAAACGAAAAATTATTTTGGTAATTCGGTAGCTTGCTTTTGTTGCAATTGATCCCTTAATGCCTTAATTTCATCATCCTTATCTCTTTCTTTCATACCTTCTTCAATTTCGTTTTTCACGTTGCTTTTGGCATCGTTAAATTCCCTGATACCCTTGCCTATACCTTTCATCAATTCAGGGATTTTTCTTCCGCCAAATAATAAAATAATGGCAAGAATGATAAAAATCCATTCGGAGCCGCCTGGCATACCAATTAAAAAAGTTGTCAATAATGAAGTTGTCATGATTTTTCTAGTTAAGCAACAAAGATAATTTAATTATGAACTAAACAAACCATTGTTGTTAGATAATAAGTTATTCAGCTGTTAATTTGCCGGAAGCTAACTTTAACTACCGGATATAACGACCGCATTTGGCTTTTCCATTTGCTGCCTCGGACATGGTAATGCCTCTTGAGCAGGAAAATAATAATAGCGAACTGAAGATAATTACTGCAACTGTAAGTAGTTGGTTTTTCATGTAGTAAGGATTTTGAGTTTTTAAAATAAATCAGGGTAGATTTTATTCAATAGTATAAGTTTTTATAGAATCCTAACTTAGCTGACAATAATTATTCCAAAAAATAATTTCAGGTAAAAAAATCACTAAAAAGGCGGAAATCAGTTGACTTCCGCTTTTACTATTTTTATTAACGCAATTATTTACTTTTTGGTACAACCGGTTTTCTTTTCTCCTGTATACGGGCACTTTTGCCACTCCTTTCTCTCAGGTAGAACAATTTGGCCCTGCGTACTTTACCCACTTTATTCAACACAACACTTTCAATGTTGGGAGAATAAAAAGGAAATAAACGCTCAACACCTACGCCATCACTCATTTTACGAACTGTAAAAGTAGCAGTAGCTCCAGTTCCCTGACGTTTTATAACGTCTCCTTTAAAACTTTGGATACGTTCTTTGGTTCCTTCTACAATCTTATAGTTTACAGTAATGTTATCACCAGCCTTAAAAGCGGGTAATGTTGGCTTACTTGTTATTTGCTCGTGTACAAAATCTACTGCATTCATAATCTTGAAATTTTCGGACGGCAAAAGTAAGGAAAACTTTGTAAGTTCCAAGTTGTAAGGGGAAAGTTTTTTAAAATAGATGGATTAAGAATAATTAGAACTTCCCTATATCTACAAAAATGCATAAAAATATTAGCTAAAAAGCTTTGCTATGCAAGATTCTATAACCCCAATAATTTCAATAATAATATTTCAAACTAACTAAATAAAAAAAACTACAAATACTTCTACCTGTAGCTAATAATTATTTTGAATTTAAAGGTTTAGCGTGCAATATTCACCGCTCTTTTCTCTCTGATCACAGTCACTTTTATCTGTCCGGGAAAGGTCATTTCAGTTTGAATTTTTTGAGCTATTTCAAAACTCAGCCGGTCGCTTTCTGCATCACTCACTTTATCTGCTTCTACAATCACCCTTAGTTCCCGGCCTGCCTGTATGGCGTAGGCTTTTTCTACACCCTGGTAAGCCTGTGCAAGGTTTTCAAGGTCTTTAATACGTTGAATGTATTGCTGCATAATCTCACGCCTTGCACCTGGCCTTGCACCACTAATGGCATCGCAAGCCTGTATGATGGGAGAAATTACATATTGCATTTCCATTTCATCGTGGTGAGCACCAATGGCATTTACTACCGCAGGATTTTCACCGTATTTTTCAGCAAGTTTAGCACCTAACAAGGCATGGCTTAATTCTGTTTCTTCATCGGGCACTTTACCAATATCATGCAAAAGTCCGGCACGTTTGGCCAGCTTAGGATTCATCCCTAATTCTGCAGCCATAATAGCGCAGAGGTTAGCAGTTTCACGGCTGTGCATCAACAGGTTTTGTCCGTAAGATGAACGAAAACGCATACGGCCCACCATCCTGATTAATTCTTTGTGCAAACCATGCACCCCCAGTTCCATTGCAGTACGTTCGCCAATGTCCATTACCTGGTCGTCTAATTGCTTCTTTGTTTTTTCTACTACTTCCTCAATACGTGCCGGGTGTATACGTCCATCGGCTACCAATCTTTGCAACGATAAACGGGCTATTTCCCTACGCAAAGGATCAAAGGAAGAAAGTACAATCGCTTCAGGTGTGTCATCAACAATCAAATCTACGCCGGTTGCAGCTTCTATGGCTCGGATGTTACGTCCTTCTCTTCCAATAATGGAGCCTTTTATTTCATCACTCTCTAAGTTAAATACAGTGATAGAGTTTTCTATGGCTTGCTCAGCAGCAGTACGCTGTATGGTTTGTATAACAATTTTACGGGCTTCCTTATTGGCCTTTAATTTGGCATCTTCAATAATTTCCTGCTGTAAGGCAATGGCTTTGGTTTGAGCTTCCTGCTTCAATCCTTCAATCAGTTGAGCTTTGGCATCTTCTGCAGATAAGCCGGCAACTTTTTCCAAACGACGGATATGCTCTTCCTGATGTTTTTCCAGCTCGGTTCGTTTGGTATTTACAACTTCAATCTGCCTGTTCAAAGTTTCTTTAATGGCTTCATTATCCTTTACCTGCTTATCAACATTCGTTTCTTTTTGATTGATACTTTGTTCCTTTTGCTTGATACGGGCTTCAGATTCAAGGATTTTTTGGTTGCGTTGCAATACTTCTTTGTCATGTGCAGCCTTCATTAACACAAACTTCTCTTTAGCATCCAGTTCCTTTTCCTTTTTAATGGTTTCGGCTCTTAATTCCGCTTCTTTAATAATGTTTTGCGAATGTTGTGTTGCTTCTTCTACTTGTTTGCTGGTGTTTTTAGCAAAAATTAATTTACCCAGTAATACACCTACTGCTAAGGCAATAATGCCAACGATGATGGGAATTATGTTTGATTCCATTGAAAGTTGTTGGTTTTAAACGGTTCACAATCTTATATATCCTCTTTGTACTCATAAAATATTGAGAGAGAATGTTAATGGGCGAAGATAAGAAATTTGTTTGGAGATAAATATTAATGGCAAAGTGATAAGTAATGGCTAATCAAAACTTAAAAGAATGAGTAAAGCCGATGGATTAATGTATTTAAATAATCTGATAATAACTTACCGCAGCAGCAATTCACACGGCTTAATACCCGTATGTTTTTTAAAAGCAGTGCTAAAGTGAGAGATGGATGAATAGCCAAGCATAGACGACACTTCTGTTACGCTCAGTCCTTTGTTGTACAAAAGGTATTTGGCGTGTTCCATCCGCTGGCTTTGATAAAAGTCAAAAATGGTGGTTCCGAACAATTCTTTAAAGCCTTTTTTAAGATAACATTCGTTAATTGCAACTTTCCGGCTTAGTTCTTTGATGGTAAGTGGCTCACCGATATGTTGCAAAAGTACCTCCCTTGCTTTAACAATTTTTTCCCTGTCCTCTGCATTCGCCAAAAACTTACAGGTAAATATTTCTTCCTTATCCCCCAGCATACAATCCATGCTATATAGCAGTAGGATTTGGGTTTGAGCATTCACAAAAATATTTTCAAGCGTATCAGTGTAGGTATGGTTTAGCAAAGCTTCAATAGCCAATCTTGTTTTTCCGCAAAGCGGTAAAGACTTGGCAAAAGAAGAAGGATGTGTAAATGCCAATACTTCATCAGAAATATTCATTTGCTTTTTGCCCCTTACAAATTGAGTAAGATAAGATGGCTTAAAACTAAAACTCAACACATCTACACTATCCACTTTTTCAACACAGGTTTTGGAGGCACTGAATTTACAGAAGTCGCACTCAACCTGCTTTTGACGGCAGTAAACGTTACCACTTACACAAAACTTTAGTTCCAAAAAATTTTCGGATGGATTGTTTTTTTCATAGTGATAAACCAATACACCTGTATCATCAACATTCCAGCTATCGAGTTTTTTATAGCGCCTGATACTATAATTTACAGACCCCGGAACTACTCTGTCAATTTCCTGCAAAACATCCAGCTCGTTAAAAACGAGTGCCTGGTTTTGTGTATCCTCAAATATGTTTGGTGACTGATTCATTGATAATTTTCAATGCAAATATACACTAACAATCCAATTTATTTTACATTACAGCAGGTAATAGCTACTTCAATCAATCCTATTTACACCCGTTTAAAGGATATATGAATGTAGTACACAAGAAATCAGGTGTAAAAATATTAACAGGGCTTTAATTAAATTATAAATATTTCAGTTGTAAAGTGAGTACATTTAAAATTTAAGAAACTTATATTTAAGATAATTTTCATGATTTATTTCGTAAAATTGCCTATTTCCACCTGCTAATGAAATACTATTCAAAATACCAAATTGAAGAATAATGAAACATATCTAAAACAACAATTTTTCTTCCTTTACAAAAAATTTAAACTTCTTTATAACCGCTCCGTTTTTTGTGGAAATCTTTGTAAAAGTTCCAACCCTATAATACGGTTATAATTCTTACAAGCCCTTTATTTGGCTTATATTTGCCCGATAATCAATTTAGAAAAACAATTACCCGTTTTATCAAAAATTATGAGTGTAGAAACAGATGAATTAGTTGCTCCCGACAAAAGTGGTTATGGTGCAGATAGTATACAGGTTTTAGAAGGTTTAGAGGCGGTTCGCAAACGTCCTGCCATGTATATTGGTGATGTAGGTGTAAAAGGATTACATCATTTAGTGTATGAAGTAGTTGATAACTCCATCGATGAGGCCCTTGCAGGTCATTGTAAGAATATCATGGTAATTATTAATGAAGATAATTCCATTACAGTAGAAGATGATGGTCGGGGTATCCCCACAGGATTGCATACCAAAGAAAACCGCAGTGCACTTGAAGTAGTGATGACGGTTTTACATGCCGGCGGTAAATTTGATAAGGATTCTTACAAAGTTTCCGGTGGTTTGCATGGTGTAGGTGTTAGCTGTGTGAACGCCTTGAGTTCAAAACTTCATGTAACCGTAAACAGAGACGGTAAATCTTTTGAACAGGAATATTCAAAAGGTATTCCCAAATATCCGGTAAGAGAAACAGGCACTTCCGATACACACGGCACCATGGTTCAGTTCTGGCCAGATCTTACTATTTTTTCAAGCGGAATATATAACAGGGAAATACTGGAAGGCCGCTTGCGTGAACTGTCTTTTCTCAATAGAAAGATCAATATAGTAATACAGGATTTACGTGAAAAAGAGGATGACGGTAGTACTTATACTAAAACTTTTTACAGTGAGGGTGGTATTGTGGAGTTTGTAGAAATGCTGGATAAAAATGCCAACAGAAATCCTCTTTTGCCAAATGTTATTTATTGCGATAGCCGGGATGAAGCATCCAACGTTGCAGTAGAAGTAGCTATGATATACAATACAGGCTACCAGGAAAACCTGTTTAGCTATGTAAACAATATCAATACCATTGAAGGCGGTACCCACGTCGCAGGTTTCAGACGGTCAATCACCAGGGTTTTTAAGAGCTATGGCGAAAAAGAAGGTATGTTTGAAAAAGCAAAGGTGGAAATTGAAGGAGATGATTTTAGGGAAGGGTTGAGCGCCATTATTTCCGTGAAAGTACCAGAACCTCAATTTGAAGGTCAAACCAAAACCAAGTTAGGAAATAATGATGTTATGGGTATTGTGGACAGTACGCTTAGCCGGGTACTGGTAGCATTTTTGGAAGAAAATCCTAGAGAAGCAAAAACAATTATTCAAAAAGTAATATTGGCTGCACAAGCCCGTGCCGCTGCCAAAAAGGCCCGTGATATGGTACAACGTAAAAGTGTACTTACTGGTGGCGGGTTACCCGGTAAATTAGCTGATTGCAGTGATAAAGACCCACACCGTTGTGAGTTGTACCTTGTAGAAGGAGATTCGGCAGGTGGTACCGCCAAGCAAGGCAGGGACAGAAGTTACCAGGCTATTCTTCCATTGAGAGGTAAAATTTTGAATGTGGAGAAAGCGATGGAACATAAAATTTATGACAATGAGGAAATCCGCAATATGTTTACTGCACTTGGGGTAAAAATTGGTACACCAGATGATCCAAAAGCTCTGGATATCTCCAAACTCCGCTATCATAAACTTATCATCATGACGGATGCGGATGTGGATGGTAGCCATATTGCAACGCTGATTCTTACGTTTATTTTCAGGTATATGAAGGCATTGGTGGAACAAGGTTATGTGTACATAGCCCAGCCTCCATTATACCTCGTAAAAAAAGGAAAAGAGCAGGATTATGCCTGGACAGATGAGGAACGAAAAGCTTTAATTGTAAAATTTGGACAAGGCAAAGACGAAAGTGTAAACACACAGCGGTACAAAGGTTTGGGCGAAATGAATGCAGACCAATTATGGGAAACCACTATGAACCCTGCTACACGTACCTTAAAACAAGTTACCATAGAAAGCGCCGCAGAAGCAGACAGGGTATTTAGTATGCTGATGGGAGATGAAGTACCACCAAGAAGAGAATTTATTGAAACACACGCCAAGTATGCTAAAATTGACGTTTAAGCAGGCTGATCAATTTATAATCCTATAAAAAGAATGAGCCTCCTAAAAGAGGCTCATTCTTTTTAAATACAACAGCTATTGCATCACAAGTATTCCCATAGCTAGTGAATACTTGATAAATGTGAATTACTGCCTTGCCTGCCAATAACCCTTAATTTTGCCAAAACAAATAATAAATTGTAGCTTGTACTTTGAAGTAAGGTACTTCAACCCATATTTACTAACCATAAATTCAAAAAAATGTCAAAATTGTTAACAGCTTATTGCATGAAAACAAAGGAAAAAAATGTTCCTATGCAGGATGCAGTAATAACCAAAACAGCACGTGGTGGCTATATGGCACAGGGCCATGACGGTAAAGGAAATAAAATGACCACTATGCTTGGCGAAGCCACTGCTTTGGAAGCCATTGCAAATGGAGTAGCGAAAAAGGGCTTTTAGTCTTTTTCCATAAAATGCTCAGGCTATCCATCAATATTGAATGATGGATAGCCTTTTTTATTACCCGTTTAAGAGGCTGTATCAAAAAATGAAGACCTTTTTACTGTTTACAATTACTCTTTTTATCCACCACAGTTTAGCAGCCCAATACACAGTTAATGGAAATGCCAGCAAAGACAATTGCCACTGCTACACACTTACCCCCAACAGTTTTAACAACAGTGGTTCTGTATGGAACGACATCAAAATAAACCTTTCCCAATCATTCGATTTTTCTTTTGATATTAACCTTGGCTGTGATGATGCAGGTGCAGATGGAATTGTATTTGTACTGCAACCCATCAGTACCAGTGTAGGCACTTCGGGGGGTGGGCTTGGATTTCTTGGAATAGTTCCATCAGTTGGGGTTACTATAGATACCTGGCAAAATACTGATGCAAGCAGCAACGATCCCTATTATGATCATATTGCAATACAGTTAAATGGCAACATCAACCACCTGGATTTGACAAATAATATTGCCGGCCCGGTTACTGCTTTGCTGGGTAATGATAATATTGAAGATTGCCAGCGACATACCCTCCGAATTCAATGGGATGCAATTGCAAAAAAACTTACGGCCTATATAGATGGTAACCTCCGTGTAAGCGTTGTAAAAGATTTTATAGCGGATGTTTTCGGTGGAAACCCACTAGTATTCTGGGGCTTTACAGGCAGCACCGGAGGTGCCAGAAACCTGCAACAGTTTTGTACCGCATTAAGTCCGGGTTTTAAATTATTACCTGCTCAAAAAAGATGTATAAATGAACCTATAGCATTTTTCGATTCAACCATTTCATTTGCCCCGGTTATTAAACATTATTGGGATTTTGGAGATGGTAGTCCGCTAGATTCCATAAATTTAAATCCTGTTCATACATATACTGCCTCTGGAAATTATACCATACAACAAAAAGTAACCGGGGCAGATGGCTGTATTGAAATCAATAGCCAGCCCATTAAAATTGGCAGCATACCCGTTGCAGGTATTACGCCATCCGATGGATGTACCAGTGCGATTATTCAACTCAAAGATAGTTCCTCCACAGCGGTAGGCACCATTAACCAATGGAATTGGGATTTGGGAAATGGTATTACAAGTACACTTCAAAATACCACTGCTACCTATAATACTGCAGGTACAAAAAGCATATCACTTTTTGTACAATCAATAGAAGGCTGTGCATCTGCACCAGTATCAGCAACACTGGAGGTAAACCCTTTACCGGTAGTTGATTTTACGGTGAATGGTTCATTCTGCAAAAAATCCAATCTGCAGTTTACCAATTTATCATCTGTAGTTTCCGGATCAATAGTAAGCACAACCTATGATTTCGGAAATGGCACTCAATCGCAACAACCCAACCCTTTAATGCAATATGACAGTTCAAAAAACTACAATCCCACACTTACTGTTATTACAGATAAAGGCTGCAAGCTTACTAAACTAAAGTCAGTATTTATTATACCTGCCCCTATTGCTGCATTTAAATACAATGCATCTGTATGTAAGCCGTATGCTGCTGCTTTCACTGATTCGTCTAGTACAACCAGTGGCAATAGCATTACCAGCTGGTGGTGGCAGCTGGGCAATAGAACAATAGCTACAATACAAAATCCAATAACCAGCTATACTTTGCCGGGCAATACTGTGGTACAACTGGTAGTTAAAACCAGCAATGGTTGCCTGTCGGATACAACTAAACAAACTATCAACTTTAAGGAAAATCCTGTTGCAAAATTTGCGTATAGCTCACCGTTGTGCGAAAGCCAACCTGTCTCATTTACTGATTCATCTATAATTACTAATGGCATTATTGCCACATGGGAATGGTGGGCAGATGGAATATTAATAAGCAATCAACAAAATCCATTACTTGGTTTTTTATCAGGCACACACAAAGTGCAATTTGTAGTTGCAGATGAGGCCGGTTGTAAAAGTGATACTGCTACAAGTTTAATTGCAATAAATAAATTACCCTCCATCAAAGTGCAATTTGCAGATGGTTGCAAAGGCAACACTATAATTTTTAAGGCCTACAATCTTTCCGGGGAAATTATCAGCAGCTGGAAATGGAATTTTGGTGATAACAATTTTTCATTAGCTAAAGATACCCAGCATATTTATACAGCAACGGGGAATTATAAAGTGGAATTAATGGTATTGTCTGAAGCAGGTTGTAACAACATCATTGATAGCAATATCACCATCTTTGATACCAATGCTTTTGCTGGCAATGATACCGTTGCGGCAGCAAATCAGCCCATACAATTACTGGCTACAGGTGGCACAACGTATCAATGGAACCCTGCTGTTGGATTAAG
Organism: Chitinophagaceae bacterium; assembly: GCA_043745055.1. Lineage (GTDB taxonomy): Bacteria > Bacteroidota > Bacteroidia > Chitinophagales > Chitinophagaceae > Ferruginibacter. The sequence continues at coordinate 12,407 of JAYTTM010001097.1, forward strand.
CAACAGTACTATTGCTAATCCAATTGCAATCCTCAGCAGCAGCCAACAGTATACAGTAAAAGCATTTTCACCTGTAGGTTGCGAAACTTTTGCCAGTATTAATATAAAAATTTATGATGGCCCGGAAATTTATGTACCCAAAGCATTTACGCCCAACGGCGATTTTACCAACGATGTATTAAAAGTATTTCCTGTAGGTATGCGGCAGTTTAAAAATTTTAGCATTTATAATCGGCTAGGGCAAATGGTATTTGCCACTAACAATGCATCCATCGGCTGGACTGGTTACTTCAAAAACAGCTTGCAACCTGCAGGTGCATATGTGTGGATAGCTTCTGGCATTAGCTACAAAGGAGTTGAGCTGGTGCGGAAAGGAACAGTGGTTTTATTACGATAAAGGCGAGCTCATTATGCTGTCATCCCTTAATAATAGTAGATTGTTAGATAGTTTTACCGCTTATAAAAATGCCTTTA
>JAYTTM010001098.1:0-3439 GCA_043745055.1 Chitinophagaceae bacterium
TTCGCCCCAAACAGGCTTCCAGGTTTCATCAACCGCCAGCGAATCTGTTTTTATAATTTGAAAATTGCTATCCAGAGTAACACCATCCTTTAGTATAAATCCTAAACGGGACGGTTTAATAACCGACTTTCCATTAAATGAAACCGAATATTCAGGAATGCCTTTATCATCTAAATTGAAGTAAAGACTTACCCTATTCATTGAGGCTGATTCAACCAGCTTTTGACACCATGCATTTGATAAAATAAAACCTGTACAAAGCAAAAGCAAAAAACCTTTCAGTATTGACATTATTTGATAATTTTTTGAAACAAAAGTGCGATAAATAATTATTTATTTTTAAAAACAAGATAGGTGTAGGGCGGCAGTGTAATTTTACCCGACAGGTTTACAACACTACCTTTCATTGCATCTATCCACTTAGTATTTACAAAAATAGATGGTAAGCTATATTCGATGGCTTTATCTCTTAAATTGGATATCACAAAAACCTTATCATCATCGAGCTCTTTAATAAATGCGCATACATCATCATCAATATACGAAGTTAGTGTACCTCGCCTGATTGCATTACTGTTGTTTCTGAAAGCAATAACTTTTTTGTATTCTGCGGTTATGTCAGGATTGATTGTCCAATCTATTTTTTTTGATGTAAATGGGAATACTAACCTGTAAGGTGTTCCTACTTCCTGTCCGTTATATATCATCGGCACACTATTCATGTACGCTGCAATAACAAAAGCTGCCATTGATCCCTTTTCACCACCAAACAATTCAAGCGGTGTACCATCAGAGCTATTTACATCGTGGTTGGTAATGTACCGGATAAACTGCTGCCCATTGGTTGCACCTTTATTGTCGGCAACGTTTAAACTGTCTATTGAAAGCACAGTAAGATTATGCTTATAAATGTCTTTTAGTTTTTCAAAAAACCGGAAGCCAAAATTATAATCGAAGCCAGCATCAAAATTTGTACTGCGGGTACCTTCCGCAAGCATCAATAATTTATGAGAAGAAATGTTACGAAGCGTATCAATAGCCTGCTTCCAAAAATCAACCGGAGGACCATCGGAATAATCACAACGAAAACCATCTATATTAGCTGTATATACCCAATATTTCATAGCATCTATCATAGCCAGGCGCATATCGGCATTGCTGAAATTTAGTTGCGCCACATCATTCCACCCGGTGCCGGGTGGACTAATTATATTTCCAATAGAATCTTGCAAATACCATGATTTATTACTTGTCCAGGCATTATCATAAGCGGTATGATTAGGAACCCAGTCGAGTATAACAGCCATTTTTCTATTATGTGCTCCGTTTATTATTGCCCGCAGATCGTCGAGTGTTCCAAACTCGCTGTTGATACCTTTATAATCTCTAACACAATAAGGAGAATTAGATGTTTTAACTATGCCAACAGGGTATATTGGCATTAGATAAATCACATTTACACCCAATGCTTTTATTGAATCCAGCCGAGGTAATACAGCTTTGAAATTTCCTTCTTTACTAAAGGTGCGCATGTTTACCTGGTAAAGGGTTACATCACGCCTGTCAGGCATATTTTTAAATGGGTTGCCATAGTGTAAGGGGCCAGCAGTTTGCTGTTTACTCTTTTGCGACCCGGCGCAACCCCAAAGCATAATAACTGTTGATATTAAAATTGCAAGCTTTTCCATGTTTAATAGTTTAAAAGCACTCTTTATCGAGCACATGGGTGAACCACTTAGACATAAAGAACAGTCAATAGGTAACACCCACACATTAAGTAACTTATTTTCTAATAGCCTTCATAGTTCATCTTCGCTCAATAATATAACAATAGTATAAGGTGCAATGCAAGAATGTTTAATAGATATTCTACTGCCGGGTACCAAAAAACTATTGATTTTTAAGTACCATATATGAGTAAGGTTGTAGTATAACTTTTGTTGTTAATGCTACATTTCCGCTACTTAGGCCATTTGTCCAGTTTGTGTTGGCGAGGGCAGTTGGTAAGCTGTATTCAACTGCTTTATTCCTGATATTAACTAATACAAAAACCTTTTCCTTCTCTTGCTCTTTTGTAAATGCAACCACATCATCGCTGCTGTAAGCGAATAGTTGACCATTACGTATGGCTGTGCTGCTGTTGCGGAAACCAATTATTTTTGCGAACTCGGCAGCTATGCCAGGATTGAGTGTCCAGTCAATTTTTTGAGATGTGAAAGGAAACAATATTCTATAGGGTGTTCCTACTTCCTGGCCACTGTAAATCATCGGAACTCCTTTCATGTACGCTGCAATTACAAATGCGCCCATTGCCCCTTTATCGCCTCCAAATAATTCCTGCGGTGTGCCATCCGAACTGTTTACATCGTGGTTGGTTATGTACCGCACAACCTGCGATTCATCGTACACATTGAGGTACTCAGATTTGTTGACTTCATTAAATTGGGTAGCTGATTTATTATCGCCGTATACATCTTTTAGTTTTCCAAAAAAGCGAAAACCGAAATTCATATCAAACCCAGCCCTGAAATTTTCGGTTCTGGTACCTTCGGCAAAATATAGCAGTTGCCGACCTGGGATACTTTTTAATGAAGTAAGTGCCTGCTTCCAAAAATCTATCGGCACGTTATCGGCAAAGTCAAACCGGTAACCATCAATATTTGCGGCAAATACCCAATAACGTAGTGCCTCAATCATGGCAGTGCGCATGGTATCGTTACTAAAATTTAATTGGGCTACGTCGTTGAAACCAAGGGCAGAAACGATGTTACCCGACGCATCCTGCTTATACCATGATTTATGGGCTGTTATCCACTTGTCATACAGTTCAAAAGCATACTTAGATCCCTGCTTATACCATGATTTATGGGCTGTTATCCACTCATGGTCCCACGAAGTATGATTGGCAACTACATCCAGCATAACCGCCATATTTTTACTATGCGCTTCGTTTACAAGTGTACGCAAATCTTCAAGGGTGCCAAACTCGTTGCCCACCGATTTGTAGTCTTTTATGGCATAGGGCGAGTTAACCGCACGCAACGTACCAACGGGGTTAATCGGCATTAGATACAGCACATTAACCCCAAGGTTCTTAATTGCATCGAGCCTTGCTGTAACACCTTTCAGGTTGCCGGCTGCACTAAATGCACGTGTATTTACCTGATATATGATGGCGTCTTTAGCTGCAGGAACCTTTGTGTACGGCGTGCCATATTGAGCCGGATCTGCTGCCAACGCAGGGGTTGGAACCGGATTGATTGGCAGCTCAGTTTTGGTACAGGAAATTAAAATGATGGATAGTATAAAAACCGATAGCTTTTTCATTTTTATAATTAGTTTAGTTCTTTTTAAGTTCGTAAGTATACTTTTGAGAAATGTGCAAATCAAGCGTGATGGTATAATTACCGTCGGAAGGAACGGAAAGATTATCAAGGCC
>JAYTTM010001099.1:0-3429 GCA_043745055.1 Chitinophagaceae bacterium
TTCTCCCTGAATTCTTTCGGCGTACAACTTTTTTTCTTTTTAAACAGTCTGTTGAAATTTGAAATATTATTAAAGCCACAACTGTATGAAACCTCTGCAATTGAATGAGTGGTATCAATTAATATTCTGGATGCATGACCCAGTCTTATTTCATTTAAGCTGTCAATAAATGAAATGCCGGTGCGTTTTTTTATAAACCTGCTGAAAGAAACTTCCGTCATATTTACCAGCTTGGCTAAATCGGCCAAAGCAATTTGCTTGTCGTAATTTTTATTCATGTACTCAAATGCTTTTTCAATTCGCCTGCTGTTGTAATTATATTGGGCTTCGCTGTTAAAGCTCGATTCGGAAAGTGTTCTTAAATTTCTGCTGGTAGAAAGATCGTGTAAAATATTTATTAATGCCATTACGGAATCGAATCCGCTTTTTTGATTTAGTGTCTCAATGCGTGGATAGATATTTTGTATGGTGTCTTTGCTAAACTGAATTCCTTTGGAGGAAAGTTCAAACATTTTACGGATAAAACTTAGCTGGTTTCGCCGTAAAAATTTTTCATCAAAAAGATCTTTGTGCCACTGAATGGTTACCTCCTTTATTTCACCACTAACGCAATGATGTGTAAACCAGGCATGTGATAAATTGGGACCTACCAATACCAGTTCAAGCTCATCAATTTCTTCAACATGATCACCAACTATTCGTTTGGCTCCCTTTGCATTGATGATTAAATTCAATTCATATTCTTCATGATAATGCAGCGGAAAATTGAAATTATTTTTTATCCTGGAGAAAATAGTAAAGCAATCATTTTGTGTGAGCGGGGTTATCTCTCTTACAATATCTTTATTCATTAAAAATTGGTATAAAAAAAAATTACGAGAAATTCAGTTTCAAAGTTGATAAGTCGATTAAAATAGTATTACAAAGCTAAAGGATATTAAATTATATTTATCAGCTTTCGCCACGTAATTTATTTGCTTATATTTAGAAATCAAAAAATATCTATTAAAATAAAGCTATCATAGGATAATAAAGTATTAGTATTGGGAGAAGCGATAGTATTATTTTTGTTTAATAAAAGTTACAAAACGGGCAATGCAAATTACCAATGATTTTAAACGAAGATTTTACTTCATCCTAATTTTGACATGCCTTGTTAATTGTGCTGCAGTAAAAGCTCAGCCTATTGATAAATTGGCGACAAGAGAAACCAGCAGGCTTTTTCATAATTTGCAATTACTGTCACAAAAATGTACACTGTTTGGTCATCAGGATGATATGGCTTACGGCGTAAACTGGAAATACCAGCAAGGTAGGAGTGACGTAAAAGACATTACAGGCGAGTATCCCGGCGTATTTGGATGGGAGCTGGGTGGCCTGGAAAATGATGCATTGGTAAACCTGGATGCTGTTCCGTTTGATTTGATGAAAGACTATATCCGGAAAGGGTACGAAGCGGGCGCTGTAATAACTATCAGCTGGCATTTAAATAATCCACTCACTGGTAAATCTGCATGGGATCCATCACCAACCAATACAATTCCTTCTATTTTGCCGGGAGGTGAAAAAAATAAATTATTCAACACCTGGCTTGATAAAGTTGCTGATTTTTTGCAAAGCCTCAAATCAAATAACGGAACTTCCATCCCCGTTATATTTCGCCCTTATCACGAGTTGAATGGCAGTTGGTTTTGGTGGGGAGGAAAGAATTGTACACCGAAAGAATTGATTGAGTTATGGAAATACACCGTTTCTTATTTAAGAGATACAAAGCAAATCCATCAACTGTTGTATGCTTTTAATACGGACAGGTTTTCATCAGAAAAGGAATATCTGGAAAGATATCCCGGTAATGATTGGGTAGATATTGTTGGCTTTGATATTTATCAAAAAGGTGACATTTTTGCTAATGATAAATTTTTAGCTGAAATGGATAAAAGCCTTACCCTGCTTGATAAAATTGCTAATGAAAAAAATAAAATTCCGGCGCTTACAGAGTTTGGTTTTAATACAATACCAGATGCCAACTGGTGGACTACAGTATTTTTGAAAGCAATAGAAAAACATTCCATAGCGTATGCACTGGCATGGCGTAATGCCGGGCGTAAATCAGCTAACGAAATGGAATATTATGTGCCATATCAAGGACAGTTATCAGCCGATGATTTTTTAATATTTAGTAAGAAGAAAAAAATATTTTTTGAGAAGCGGACCAAACAATTAAAATTATATCAAAAATAATTTCCCGTTTTAAAATCCAGCTATATCAAACTAACTTATTAACCCTTTAAAAATTAAACAACACTACTTGCATTGTTTTAAACAAAAGCTTGCCAACCATGAAACTACAATTAATCGACATCCTCATTTTAGTCAGCTACCTGGTCACTATGATTTTTATTGGTTTCTGGATGCGAAAAAAGGCCAGTAAAAACAAAGAGAGTTATTTGATGGGTGGTAAAAGTTTACCCTGGTATATGCTGGGCCTAAGTGATGCATCGGATATGTTTGACATTAGTGGTACCATGTGGATGGTAGCATTGTGTTTTGTATATGGATTAAAAAGCATCTGGATTCCCTGGTTATGGCCTGTTTTTAACCAGGTATTTATGATGATGTTTTTAAGTAAATGGCTAAGGAGAAGCAACGCCAATACTGGCGCAGAGTGGCTTCACACAAGGTTTGGCCTCACCGGGAAGGGAGTAACAGGATCGCATATTATTGTAATAGCTTTTGCCTTAATAGCCTGCCTGGGTTTTTTGGCCTATGGTTTTGTTGGCCTTGGAAAATTTGTAGAAATTTTTATTCCCTGGGATATAATTAAGGGATATGTGCCCTTTGAAGTATCACCAAAATATGTTCCTCATTTTTATGGCATCATATTTACACTTTTTGCTACATTTTACTCCATTCTTGGTGGCATGCACAGCATCGTTTTAGGCGATGTAATTAAATACATCATTATGACCATTGGCTGTATTGCAATTGCTGTAATAGCCATGCAGCAACTACACGGACAAACACTGATTGTGCCTGAAGGGTGGGCCAATCCTTTTTTTGGTTGGAGGCTTAATCTGGACTGGAGTAAAATAGCAGCAGATGCCAATAAAAAAATAGCAGACGATGGATTTAGTTTATTCGGAATATTTTTTATGATGATGTTGTTAAAGGGTGTGTTTGCATCATTGGCTGGGCCTGCACCTAATTACGATATGCAAAAAGTATTGAGTACACGTAGCCCAAAAGATGCCAGTAAGATGACGGGATTTGTAAGCATTATGTTGCTGCCTATAAGGTATTCAATGATCACCGGGCTTACCGTATTGGCACTGCTACACTATAATCAGTTGTATTTAAAAGGACCTGATGGCGTTACTGATTTTGAAAGAATATTGCCCGGAGCTGTTAATAATTTTTTACCTGTTGGTG